>DIUG01000021.1 GCA_002422305.1 Patescibacteria group bacterium UBA6164
CTGAAAGTTTTTAGAAAGCAAGTTGAAAAGTTCTTGGATAATGATATAGATAAAAAGACTTATGATGAAAAAAAGAAAACTTTATCAACTGAAAAAATACAATTAGAAGAATCATATAATGCTATTAAACAATGAGATAACAATATTATAGAAATTATAGAAAATCTATGCGAACTCGTAGAAAACCTATCTAGTAGCTATAAAAACTGAGATGATGCGAAAAAATGAAAAATTATTAGAGCTATCCAATGCGAACTTATTTTAAACAACAAAAAAGAGCTTACTATAAAGGAAAGTAAACTCTTTGAGATAATAAAATCTCTTAATTTTCATATTTGGTACTCCCACGGAGAATTGAACTCCGGTCCCAGCCTTGAGAAGACCGTATCCTAACCACTAGACGATGAGAGCATATAAATATTAGAACTTATTATATTTATAAAAAAAATAAATCAATTATTTTTTTTTATTTGCTAATTTTAAAAATAAAATATTATAATACATAATTATTTTTTATTTTATTTTTATGTTAAAATTTTTTATAAATATATCGGGTGGATATAAAATGTATGATTATTATAAATTTGCTTACAAGGATTTATATGAAAAACATTGAGTTAAGACAATTATTTTTTTTGATAAAAAATTATCAGAAAAATCTATTATAGATAATAACAATAATTATTATCAAATATTTTTTTACGATTCAAAAATTGATTTATTAGAAAAGATAACAAAGTTTAATAAAAATGATATTTATTTTATAAATACTTTTGATGAGATATTAGTAACATTATTACATGAAATTAGAAAACATTTATGAATAAAAGTTTCTAAAGAATATATATCATTTAGAAATAAACATATTCAAAGAAATATTTTAATTAAAAAATTTTCTGAAGCTACTGTTGATTTTGTAGAGATTGATTTTAAAAAACAAAATATAGATGATTATTATAAAATTTTAGATTTTCCATATATTATAAAACCATCATCATGAGTACAAAGTTCTTGAGTGTGAATAATAAAAAATAAAAATGATTTAGAGAAATATATAGAAAATGTTAAAATATTAAATGAAAATATGATTTCTAGATGAATAGATAATAATTTATTTTTGATAGAAGAATATATAGACGGTGAAATGTATACTATTGTTTATTTTGTTGATAATGACTGAAATATATCATATAGCCCAATAGTAAAAGTTAATTCTGCACAAAATATATGAATTGATGATTTTTCAAATTATGTAAGATTATCTTGAACTATTATTGATAATGAAGTTTCATTTGATGAAATAAAATCTTTTGTAGAAAAACATGTGGATATTTTTGGTATGAGAAATACATATATGTTTCAGGAATTTAAAAAAAATAGTAAGTGAGAATTAAAAAATATAGAATTAAATGCAAGGATTTGATGATATAGGCTAGAAATGGTTCAAAAAATATATGATTACAATCTTTTAGAAATGCCTTTTTGAAATGTACCAAAATTAAAATCAGATTTTAGTAATGCAGTTTTTGTTTTTTATTCAAGTAAAAAGGGAATACTTAAATGATTTAATGAAAAATTAATAAATGATTATAAACAATTAGATTCATATTATAATATTAGAATATCAAATAATTATTTATGAAAAGAGGTTTGAACTACAAAAGATTGATTTTCAAGTATAGTTGCACTTAGAATAAAAAATAAAAATTTAATACAATTTAAAAAAGATTATAAATTTATAGAGGATAATTATAATAAATTGATAATTTTGGAATAATAAAATATATATTTTAATGAAAAAAAACTGTAGAACTAAAAAATAAAAAAACCTTGATTTTTAATCAAGGTTTTTTTATGCTAATTTAGCAGTAATTTCTGCTTTAGTCATACCATCAATATCAGAAGTAATACCAGAAGCTCTAGCAGTACCTTGAGCAGTTTTCATAGCTCAAGCTATATCTATAGCATTTAAGTCAGGCATTTTTTCGATAGCTATTTCTTTAATTTGTTCAAAAGTTAAATGTCATACCTTTTCTTTATGAGGAATTTTAGAACCACTTTTTAAATTTAATTTAGCTTTAACTAAAACAGACATAGGAGGTTGTTTTACGATAAAATCAAAAGTTCTATCTTCATAAACTGTAATTACAACTGGTAATTTAACTCCCATTCTATCTCTAGTTTGTTCATTAAATTTAGATGTAAATTCTTGTATAGGTACTCAGTGTTGACCTAGAGCTGGACCAACAGGAGGTGCTGGAGTAGCTTGTCCTCAATTAATTTGTAATTTTATATATCCTTTTACTGCTTTTTTTGGTGCCATGATTTTATAATTATATATTAAATATTTTTCTTTTTAAGTTTAATAATTACTATTTAAAAAATTGTTTTCGGGAAAACTATAAATAATTATCAACTCTCTCTTTTTTAGAGATTTTTAGAAGCGAATGTATTTTATTTAAAAAAAAGAATAAATCAAATTTATTCTTTTTTTTGTAAATTTTTCTTTTTTAAGCTTTTAAGTTACTCGTATTTGATATGGTAATATAAATAAAAATTATTTTTTATTTTGTTCTTTTGTTATAATTTGTTCCTCGTAATAACTAGCAATTATTTGTATTCATACATGTTCAGTTCAAGCAAAAAATAATCATTGTCATACTGCAGCATTTAAAAGTATATATTTTTCTTGTTCTGTAAGCTTGTATATGTTTTGCAATGCATCTATTGAAGCACTAGATTGTTTTAATAATAATTGTATAGAAGAGTTTGTCATGATTGGTTTTCAATATTTACTACCTATAAAATCTTCTACATCTTGAGTAATAGTTGTTATTCATAAACCATATTTTCTAGCTCTTTTTACTAATCAAAATAAAAATTTTGCAGAATCTTCATGTTGCATAATATTCCATGCTTCATCTATAACTAATATTCTTTTTTTACTACTAGATCTTACTTTATTCCATATATGATTTAAAACTACATACATTGCTATAGGTCTCATCATATCATCTAAATCTCTAACTGAAAATACTTGTAATCATTCATTTAGATCTATATTTGTTTTATTTGAAAATATTCATGAAAATATACCTATAGTATATTTTTCTATTCTTTTTACTAGACTTCAACCTCAATCCATAGTTTCAAGTACATCTTGTAAATCTTTCATTATAGGAATATCTTTTCAGATAATATTATCATCTTCTAAAGTAATTCATTTTAAACTATATGTTGTAATCAATGCTTTTTCCATTATAGATTCTTCTTCAGCTGTCATTTTTCATAGCATTAAATTCATTAATCATAACAAACTTATAATAGCACTTCTAAGTAAATCTCAAGGTTTTTCATTTTGATCCTTTAATCATAAAGGTAAATCAAAAGGATTTATTCTTTGATTTGAATTTAAAGAAACATCTAAATAACTACCTCATACTTGATTTACAAGTGGTTTATACTCATTTTCAGGATCTATTATTATCACATCTGTACCATACATCAAACTTCTAAGTATTTCTAATTTTACAGCAAATGATTTACCTCAACCTGATTTAGCAAAAACTGTCATATTAGCATTTTCAGTTTTAAATCTATCAAATATGATTAATGAATTATTATGTGTATTTACTCAATAAAGTATTCATTCATCGTGTGTTAAAGTACTTGAAGAAAAAGGAAAAGTAGTAGATAATCATCCAGTAGATATATTTCTATAAACTCAAAGCTCATCTTTACAAAAAGGTCATGTAGATATAAATCATTGTTCTGCTCTCAAAAATGATTGTTTTTGTAATACATTTCTTCAAGCTAAAACTGTTTCTATATCTTTTCAAATTCTATTAAGTTTTTCTTCATCTTCAGCATATACTGTTATATATATTCATAAATGAAAATATTTTTCTTCTCATCTAGTTAATTTGTATCTTAATTCTTCTACATCTTGTATTTGAGCTTCAATGGCTGGATCATTTATTAATCATTTTTCAGCTGCCATACTTCTTTCAGAGTGTAATTGAGTAAGTCTTTTTCTTAAATATTTTTGTATAAAAGCTCAATCAATCGGATAAACAAAAAGACTCATATCAAATTTTATATCCCAATTAATAATCGGTGATAACCAATTTCACTCCAAAAAATTAGGATAAGCATATACAAAAAAAGTCTTAACAAAAGTATTGTTAATTTTTAATTTATCTGTATAACTTTTCCAATAAGCTGGAGCAATAGCATCTTTTATATATGCTAAAGCTTCTTTATATTCTTTTTCTGATTCTAATATAGCTTTATCTTCTATAGATTTTTCTTTTTTAGTTTCATTTTCTTTTAATTTATTTTTTTTTGTATACGAGTAAGTATCTCAATTTATTCTTGTTCCAACTAAAGATATAAGTTTATTTTGGTTTTCCATTAAATTTTACTTAATAATTACTTTCAAATTATTTTATTAATAATAATAGAATTGTAAAGTATGTAATATATTTTTATTATTTTTTATGTATTTTTAATTAACATAATCTATAATTTTACCAATTCCATTCAGTTATATAATCTTCTGATATTTCTTCTGGAAAATCAACATTTTTATCATAATCATTTCATTTATAATGTATAACTGCTAAAGTTATATCATCTAATTGAGTATGTTTATATCACATAAATTTTGATAAATCTATAGTGATATTATTAAAAACACTTCTAGCTGATTTATAATTTTTTCTATTTACATTTGGAGCATTGTTTATACTTTCTTCTAATCTATTTTCTGTAAACATTTGTTCACTTCAGTCTTTTTTTGGTTTATTAATTGCTTCAGTTATTCAGTCACTGTACAAAACTATTATATCATTTTCTTCAAATTGTATTTCTTGTTCTTTTACTATTTTTGAAATATCTTTTACCATTCAAAGAGCTACTCATCAAGATTTTATCTTAAAAGTTTTATTTTGTTTATGTTTATAAATCATTAGATACTCATGTCATGCACCAGTCATAAATATTTTATTTTCTTTACTATCCCATCTAACTAAAAGTAAACTCATTAATAAATTTGCTTTTACTCTAGGTTTTAATATTTCATTTGTTTTTGTAAGTATAACTGCTCAACTTTTAAAGATTTTACAAAATCAACTAATTAGAGCATTTACCATTATCATTATAAATCATGCTCATACTCAATGACCTGTTGCATCTCATACATATATATAATAATTATCTCATTGATTTATTATATCATAAGAATCTCATCATATTTCTCATGCTGGTTTTGATTTAACTATCACTTCTATTTTAGGTACTTCAATCATTTTTTTTGTTAACATTTTTCATTGTATTTCTTTACCTAAATCTACTTCAGATCTAATTTCTTTACCATGAATAAATTCATCTTTTATATTTTTTAGTGTATTTAGTGTTTTTGAAAAAAAAGTTAGAGCATAGTTTAAATGAGGATTCATAGTTTTTTTGAATTCTATATTTGTATCTTTTAGATTTCAAACTAAAAAACTTTTTATAGTAAACTCTAATTTTATA
Organism: Patescibacteria group bacterium UBA6164; assembly: GCA_002422305.1. Classification (GTDB taxonomy): domain Bacteria; phylum Patescibacteriota; class Gracilibacteria; order BD1-5; family UBA6164; genus UBA6164. The sequence goes on from DIUG01000021.1 coordinate 5,536, forward strand.
ATAGGATCATGGAAAAGTTTTTTTATAAAAAAAAGTATAATAAAAAATTCACTAAGAATTATTATTCATAATATAATTAGTTTATTTTTTTCACTATAATTTCAAAAAATATCTCAAAATAAATAATATAAAATAGGATTTAATATTAAAATTATTAATATGATTGCTTGAAAAAATGTATAAAATCATCTCATTTTGTATTTATTTAATATGTAATTAGTTTAATTTTACTATATATTTAATTATTATGCAAATAAAAAAAGAGTGCAAATGAAAAAAAGATTTGCAATTTAAAAAAAAATCATTATAAAACAAATTACTTATATAAAATATTTAAAAAAACAAATGAAAAGTTTAAGAAATACATTTTTTTACTTCTACTTTAATCTTTCTATTTTGAAGGATGTTTTTTGATGATAAAATATTTTTTATAATAATTTATACTCGAGAAAAATCTTTCAAGAAATTGAAAGATTTTTTTATTTTAAAAATTAATTAATAAGTTATGTTTGTAGAAAGTTGAAATAGAAGTTTAGATTTATGAGAAAATTTAAACAAAAATATTGAAAATATTGAAAATATTGAAGGTGAAATTGAATGAGAAATAGATTCTATAAAGGAAAAATTAAATTGACTTGAAATAGATAGATTTAGATGAACACCAAGTCATTTAGAAGAATTATTGAATAATTGATATTATTTATGAATAGTTGTAAATAGAAGTTTTAAATTAAATAATATTTATGAGTACCAAAAAAATTCATTTATAGAACTTCATAATGAAAAATTAAAACATTTAGGTGTAAGAGTTTATTTTGATGTAGAAAGAGACCAAGATTGAATTATAAATAAATTATATATTTATTCTTGAAAGGTTAAACAAGAAGTTTCGCAAGAAAATCATATTAACTTGTTTAAACATTTTTTATTAAATGTTAATATGTATAAAAATAATTAATACAAAAAATATCTTAATACAATAATATTAAGATATTTTTTGTATTAAAGCGATATAATTAGGGTTTTTAACAAGACTTTTAATAGTTTTTTTGAAAAAGTTTAAATGCTAGTTATAATCTATATGTTAATAAAAGGAAGAAAAAAGACGAATTGGCTTAATATAAAGTAATTAGCTAGTATAAAAAAATTGAACAAAAATTATAAAATTTAAGTTAAAAATAAATTATGTGAACATCTAATACAATAACAACGATAGATATATGAAGTTCTAAAATAAGAACTATTATATGATATTTTGATAGTGAAAATAAGGATAATTTTCATATTTTATGAGTAGGTATTTCAGTTTCTAATGCAATAAGAAAATGAAATATACTAGATATGGAAGAGTTTAAAAATAATCTTGACTCATCTTTAGCTGAAGCAGAAAAAATGGCATGAGAACAAGTTAGTGGTGCTTATATTTCTTTTAATTCTTCATCATTTGAAGTATTTAGAAATAAATGAGTAGTTGCAGTAACTTGAGGTGAGGTTTCAGAGGAGGATATAGATAGAGCTTTAGAAATGGCTAAAAATTGAGTAGATTTACCAAATAAGGAAATATTAAAAGTAATACCAGAACACTTTAATGTAGATTTGGAAGAATGAATTAAAAATCCTAAATGAATGTCTGCTAGGAAATTAGAGGTAATATCAAATATTTTTTCTATGAATTTAAATGTTTTAAATAATATTAGAAAAGCTATTTCAGATATTTGAATAGAAATTTATGATATTTACCCAAATTTACTTAGTTCTCCAGAAGGAGTTTTATCAAAGAGACAAAAAGAATTAGGAGTTGTTTGTATAGATATAGGAGCATCTTCAACATGAGTTACAGTATATGAAAATGGAACATTAAATTATTCAAATATAATACCGATTTGATGAGATAATGTTACAAATGATATAGCCTTATGACTTAGGACATCTACTGCAATTGCTGAAAAAATAAAAATAGAATATGCAGAATTAAATTTAGAGAAAGATGATTGATATGTGGATCAAGAATTTGATTTGAGAGAATTAAATATGTGAGAAGAGTGAGAAGTTTCTAGAGTGTATCTTTCTAGAATAGTTACAGCTAGATATGAAGAAATATTATATTTTGTTAGAGAAGAATTAAAGAGAGTATGAAGAGATTGAATGTTACCCGAATGAGCAGTATGTGTTTGATGATGAGTTAAAATGAGATGATTTGTTGAGTTATGAAAGAAAAGTTTAAAATTGCCTGTATTTATTTGAACACCAATTTCAAAAGATCAATTAGTTGATTCTTCAATTAGTGATCCAGTATTTGCAGCAGTTATATGAACAATGATATTATCAAATTTGTATTGAACTAATTCAAATTTGTTTACTTTTAATATTTGATGATTTTTTGAATCAATTAAAAAAATCTTTAAAAAAATTATGCCTAAATAAGATCTTAAAAAATTAAATACTTTATAAATTAAATTACATTATGATTAATAAAAGAAAAGAAGATAAATTAAAAAATTTACTTTGAGGTAATAGGGATTGAGGATTTGCCTGACCAGAAGAGGTGAAAATTTGAAGAGGTATTTCTCCCGTAGCTAGTATAAAAGTTGTTTGAGTAGGTTGAGCTTGACAAAATGCTGTAAATAGAATGATTGAAGGATGATTAGAGTGAGTAGAATTTGTATCTATAAATACTGATACTCAAGCTTTATATAATTCGCTTGCACCTACAAAATTAAATATATGAAAAATTATTACTCAAGGTTTATGAGCTTGAGCTGATCCAGAAATAGGTAAAAAATCTGCTGAAGAATCTAGAGAAGATATAAAAAATGCTTTATCTTGAGCAGATATGGTTTTTATTACTTGTGGTTTAGGTTGAGGTACTTGAACTGGTGCTGCTCCAGTTGTTGCTGAAGTTGCCAAAGAATTATGAGCATTAACAGTATGAATTGTTACTAAACCATTTTCTTTTGAATGACAAAATAGAATGAGTAAATCTATTGATGGTTATAACAATTTAAAAGAAAAAGTGGATACACTTATTACAATACCAAATGATAGAATTTTATCTATTATTGATAAAAAAACACCTCTTTTAGATGCTTTTTCTATAGTTGATGAAATATTAAATCAATGAGTTCAAGGAGTTTCTGATTTAATAACTCAACCAGGTTTAATAAATGTCGATTTTGCGGATGTGACTTCTGTTATGAAAAATGCTTGATCAGCACTTATGGGAATAGGTTATTGATCTGGAGAAAATAGAGCAATAGAAGCTGCTAGAGCAGCAATAGATTCACCACTTTTAGAATTATCTATTGCAGGTGCAAAATGATTATTATTTAATATTACTGGTGGTACTGATTTATCAATGTTTGAAGTAGATGAAGCAGCTAAAATAATTACAGAATCAGTAGATACTGATGCTAATATAATATTTGGAGCTACTATTAATGAAGAATATAATGGTGAATTAAAAATTACTGTAGTTGCAACTTGATTTGATGAAGATTCTAATAGAAATTATAGTGAATGAGCTAAATTAAAAGTACAATCATCACCTAATCCATTTGGTAGAAAACCAGTAACTGATTCTAGAATTTCACCAACAATTAATACAAATAATCAAACTTCAACTAGTAATCAATCTAATATGTGAAATACTACTACTAATAATAATGACGATTTGGATATACCTTCTTTTTTAAGAAGAAAAATGTAGTAAAGTATAGCCCATTTTATATTCTTTATATATATAAAAACTAAAAAAAATTGATTTTTTAGTTTTTTTTATTATAAAAAACTTATTAATATATAAAATATAAATATGAATTGAAAAAGTTATTTTGAAAGAAATACATTATTAGGAGCCCCTAAATGAGAGGAAATCACATGAGTTAAATTAATATGAAAAATAGAATGATTAATAAAATGAGAGGTAGGATCTTTGCTAAGCAGATGTGATGTTTTAGATTGATATTATTATTCTCGAAAACATTGATGAGTAGTAAAAAAATATGAATCTTGAAAAAATAGATATCATCATAGAAATGAAATAATAGATGAATATATATCTGAAAATATTTTTAATATGATTATTGATAAAGATAAAGTTATAAAAAGACAATTGAGAGAATTTAGTAAGGAAATAATAGAAAAATGACATGTAAAAAATAAAAATTTATTGAAATCATATATAGATATATGATATATAGACATTGAAGATATAAAAATATTACTTTTTAAATATCTGATAAAAAAATGAAAGGAAATTTTAAGTAAAGCAAAAGAACCTTTATATATATCTAATATATGAGAAAAAAAATATATAATACGAAACTATCATGACCTTGATCATGATCTAGTAAATACTGATAAAGAAATATTAGCACATATAATAGTTGATTGATGATTTACTGGTTCAGAAATAGAAAAAATCAAAGATTTACTTAAAAAATGATGAGACAATTTAGATTATTTTTTAAGTAATAATTATAAAATATGATTTATAGAAGAATATTTAACTAAATATATAATTTAAAAAATGGTTAGTGTATGAAAATAGAAAATTTTATTGTAAAAAAATATCCAAAAATAATTCTATTATAATATTTTTTCCCGCTAGAATAAAAAAGAGCCTCTATTTTTTGACAAATATATTAAATAGTGTAAAATAATATCACTTTATATTTAAAGTTATATTATTTTACTTTTTAACTAGATTTTATATTTATTAAATATAGAATAAAAATTTATATCTTAAATAAACATATATATGAAAAAAACAAAATTGAGTATTTTTTTACTTGCTATATTAACAATTGTGTTAATAAATAGTTCTTTTGCAAACAATAACAAATGAGTGAAAAGTGTAAAATTAGAAACTATTTCTCAAGATACACTTGTACCTAAGTCTTTGTCAAATGAAAATAGACAAAAAGCTGTAAAAGCTTTGAGACAAAACATTGAATTAACTAATGAATATCGTATTTTTATTCGTTCATCTGAAAATGAATCACAAATAAAAACTAAATTGTGAAACGAAAAAAATATAAAAATTAAAAAACATCCTATAAATAATTTACAAGAAATTTTTATAGATAAAAATTCTTCTTTATGAAAGATTTTAGAGCAAAATATGTTAGCTTGAAAAATAGTTAGTAATATTTGATGATTAGAAGTGGTTCTTCCAAGTTTTGTAAAAGTAGATAATGACTATATAACTGGTGAATCTATTTCAAGTATGTGGTGAATAACAAAAATATTTGCAGATAAATATCAATATTCTTTAAGTAAATATTCTAGTATTTCTATTTGAGTTATAGATACTTGAATTGATTTAAATCATAATGATTTGAAACAAAATATTTGGATAAATAAAAATGAAATAGCTCAAGATAATAAAGATAATGATAATAATTGATATATTGATGATATATATTGATATAATTTTATTTGAAATAATAATAATGTTTCAGATGATCATTGACATGGAACACATGTGGCTTGAATAGTATGAGCAAGTGTAAATGGGGCTTGAATTTTTTGAGTACAATCACAAGCAAAATTAGTATGATTAAAAGTATTAGATGCAAATTGATATGGAACTTCATATAGTGTTTATGATGCTATTATGTATGCAGCTAATAATAATATTTCTGTTATAAATCTAAGTTTATGATGAGATGGAGACCCATCAAAAAGCATGATATGTCAAGCAATTACTTATGCAAAAAGTAAATGAACTGTTGCTGTAGTAGCTGCTTGAAATGAAAATACTACTGTATCAAATAAAGTTCCTGCTTGATGTAGTGATGCAATTACAGTATCTGCTGTTGATTCTCAATTAAGAAAAGCAAGTTTTTCAAACTACGGAGCTTGAGTTGATGTAGCTGCTCCTTGAGTAAGTATTTATTCTACTTATGTTGGGAATAGATATGCAACTATGAATGGAACTTCTATGGCTTCTCCTTTTGTAGCCTGATTAGTATGAGCTATGTTATCAACTTCAGAACAAATAGATAAAAATTCTATAAAAAATATTTTAATTTCAAATTGAGATACTCTTAATACGAGTGTACATATGGGTGCTTTTATTAACATGACTAAAGTAATGGATACCCTATGAGTAAAACAAGACCATTTAGTAGATGAAACTACTACACAACCAATAACAAATATATTACCAACTCTAGAATTAGAAGTTACAAAAAAATCTTCTAATAACTATGATATTATAGCAAAAGCAAATGATGAGGATTGATATATTGCAGAATATAGATTTTATGAAAATGGAATTTTAAAATATAGCTGAACTCAAAGCACTTATGGAACTCAAATTTCTACTGATACTATTATAAAAGTAGAAGTAGTTGATGATAAATGATGACTTGTATCAAAAGAAACAAAATTAGTATATGAGAAACCTATTATAGAAAATGCACTTCCTGTTATAACATTTTCAACTAGTATAGTGAGAAAAACTACTAATAGATTGTCTGTATGAGTTAGTGATGCTGATGGAAGATTAAGAAATATAAAAGTATATGTAAACGGGAATTTAGTAAGAGAAAATAATATAAATCGTTCAAGTTATTCTTTTACTCTAGATTTTAAAGTATGAACATATAATGAAGTTGTTGTAGTAGCAACTGATGATAAATGATGAGTTTGAGAAAATAATACTATTGTTAAATAATCTCTAAAATGAAAATAACGGCTTGTTATTTAATTTAAAATTAGATTATGCTTATTTTTTCTACAAAAAGAGCCAAAATAATTTGCAATTATTATAAAAGTTATTACTATGTTTAGTAGTTTTTAAGTGAAACGGGGATTTGTGAAAGCAAATTCTCGTTTTCTTTTAAAAAATACCCATTTTAAAAGAAAAGGATTAAATTATATTATAATTATATAAAAATATGTTAGATTTAAAACAAATAGAACAAGCAGTAAATATTATTTCAATTGAAAAAAAAATACCTAAAAAGAAATTGATTGAAATAATAGAAGCAGCTATAAAAATTGCTTATAAAAAAGATTATTCTACGAAAGATGAGGAGATAAATGTTAGATTGGATTTAGAAAATTATACATTAGAAATTACACAAGAAAAAATAGTAGTAAAAGAGGTAACAAATCCAGCAACTGAAATTTCTTTTGAAGAATTATGAGAGGATGCGGGTGATTATCAAGAGTGAGATATTATTGAATTAGATGTTACAGATGAAATAAATTGAGATGATGATTGAGAAAGTTTTTGAAGAATTGCATCTCAAGCAGCTAGGCAAGTTATTATTCAAAAAATAGGTGATAGTGAAAAGGAAAAAATTTATGATTTATTTGAATGAAAAGAATGACAAGTAATAAATATGAAAGTAGAAATGGTTGAAGGTGGAAAGGTTATTTTTGATTATAATGGTAATCAAGTAATTTTACCTAAATCAGAACAAGTATCAAGAGATGTTTATAGTCCATGAGCTAGATTTTTTCTATATGTTGCTGAAGTTTCAAAAAATGAAACAGGTATACCTAAAGTAGTATTATCTAGAAAAAGACCAGAAATAGTTTCAGCTATTTTTGAACAAAATGTACCAGAAATTTGAGAATGAATTATTAATATAGATAATATAGTAAGACAAGCATGAGTAAAAACTAAATTACTTGTTTCTACTAGTTTTGATGAAATAGATCCAGTTGGTACCTTGATAGGTCAAAAGGGAATTAGAGTAAAATGAGTAATGGATGAATTATCATGAGAAAAAATAGATATTATAGCTAATAAATGAGATATATGAGAAATTTTAAAAAAATCTCTTTCGCCAGCTGAAGTAATTAAAGTTTATGTTGATGAAAAATCGGAATCAGCTATTTGTTATATATTACCTTCAGAAAGAGCAAAAGCAGTTTGAAAAAATGGTTTAAATGTTAATCTCGCTTCAAAATTGACATGATATAAAATTTCTATTGAAGATATAGAAGAAAAAGAAAAATCTAAAAAAGATTAAAAATATTTATTTTTATTTGATAATTATTAGATTATACTTATAATTTTCGTGTTAATTTTATAAAATATAGAACATGAAAGTATTATTTTTAAAACATGTAGTAAATGTTTGAAAAGAGTGAGATATAAAAGATGTAAAACCTGGTTATGCTATAAATATGTTATTTCCAAAAGGATTGGCAGTTGAACTTACTCCTGATGCTGAAAAAAAACATAAAGAAAAGTTAAAAAAGGAAGAGTTACATAAAAGAGAGTTAATTGAAAATAGACATAATATTTCTGAAAGATTAAATGGTCAAAAACTTTATTTTAAATTAAAAACTTGAGTTAATCATAAAGTTTATTGAGGTATTTGAGAAAAAGATATAATTTTGGAAATAAAGAAAAAATTAAAAATAGAACTTTCAAAAAAACATATTGAATTACCTGATTGACATATTAAAAAACTTTGAGAAAGTCAAATATATATTAAATTAGGGAAAGATGCTATGGCTAAATTATTTATAATAATAAATGAAGAATAAATGTATCTTTGAATTGATTTATGAGATAAAAGATGTTGAATAGCTGTTTATATAGAATGAGTTGTTTTACCAAAATGAATTATTCTTAGACATATTTTAATAACTGAATTAAAAAAAATAATAAAGCAATACAATATTACTACAATTGTTGTTGGTTTACCTTATGATCTATATTGAAAAAAATTGAGACAAATTGATAAGACGAAAAAGTTTTTAGAAAAATTAAAATATATTTTTCCAGAACAAAAAATAGATTGAATAGATGAAAGATTTACTAGTTTTGAAGCTTGATTGATATTAGATAGTATGTGAATAAAAGACAAAATTTGAAAAAAAGATGATATTTCTGCTGTACTGATATTAGAAAGTTATTTGAAACAGAATAAAGTTTAGATGTTTCTACATTTGTTGTCGTATGATTTTAAAAATCATACATATTTAATTAATAATTTATAACTATAAAAATTATGAAAACTATGAAAAATATAAAAATATTGTTTTTGTTACTTATTACTGGTTTATTGACTTGAAATACATTTGCTGCAACTATTGAAAAAATAGAAGCAATTGATAATAATTCTGTTCAATTGACTGCTAATTCTGATATTGTTTTTTCTGCTGAAAAAGTAGAATGAGAAATTAAATTATTAAAAGATATTATTGTATCTTTTAGTGTAAAGGATACAACAAATATAAAAAAAGTTTTATTAAATTTGTGAACTGATTTAACGGTAAATTCATCATATAGTTTGATTACTATATTAGGTGCTGATTGAAATATAGATTTTAAAGTTAATGATTCTTTAGTAGGTGAATATGTAAATGCAAATTTAGTAGAATGAGAAACTTGAATAGAAAAAGTAAATATTATAGATTCTAAAACAGTAGAAGTATATTTTACAGATGATTTAACAGAAAGTACATTTGAATTTAAATTATTAAGTGATATAGAACTTTCAAGTATAAGTTCAATTGGTGATAATAAATTGAATTTAGAAATTTTAAAAAATATAGAAAAATCTACAAATTATATTGTAATGATTTTATCATTAGTAGATGTAAATGGTAATGCTATTACATTTGATGAAGATTTATATGATTTTTCTACTTCAGCAGATTTAATACAAGCAGTAGTTGTAGAAGAAGCAATTACTACTACAAGTATTTCAGAAGAAATTGAAACAGCAACTTGAGTAGAAGAAGAAGAATGAAATATTATAGAAGTAGCTAAAATAACTTCTACAACACCAGCAACTGGTACGACTACTTCAATTCTTATAATGATTACAATATTATTAAGTTTAGGATTTTTCTTTAGAAAAAGCTTTGTGAAATAATAAAAAAAAATACATTTTCTGAAATGTATTTTTTTTTGCTTAAATTTTAAAAATATAGTATCATATTATTAATATTATTAATAACTATATATAAATGGAAAAAACAATAAAGCCTGAACATTTGATAAAAGATCAATTATTACAAGTAATGATTGATAATGAATGAAGTGATATGTATATAACAGTTTGAACTTTTCCTGCTATAAAAATATGATGAGAAATAGTTAAAATAGATGACTGATTAGATATTTTAACAGCATTAGATACATTTGAATTTGCTCAATCAATTATGACAGAAGCACAGCATACAATATTATTAAGAGAAAAAAATTTGGATTTTTCTTTTTCTCATTGAGAAAGAAGATTTAGATGTAATATATCTTTTCAGATGTGAAATTATATGGTTGTTTTAAGGTTATTAACTGCTGATATACCAGATATAGAAGATTTATGACTACCAAATATTTATAAAGAAGTTACAAGATTATGACAATGATTAATTTTGGTTACTTGACCAACTGGTTCTGGTAAAACAACTACTTTAGCAGCAATGATTGATTATATTAATAGTAATTATACAAAACATATAATTACTATAGAAGATCCTATAGAGTATGTTCATCCACATAAGCAATCTATAATGGAACATAAAGAAATAGGTAAAGATATACCAAATTATGAAATATGATTGATTTGAGCAATGAGACAAAATCCACAAGTTATATTGTTTGGAGAAATGAGAAATAAAAATGAAATGGAAATGGCTTTAAGATTATCAGAAACAGGTCATATAGTTTTTTCTACATTGCATACTAGAAGTGCTTATCAAACTATTACTAGAATACTTGATAGTTTTAGTTGAGAAGATAAAAATCAAATTAGAATGCAATTAGCAGATTCATTAGTAGCTGTATTTTCTCAAAGATTATTAAAAACAGAAGATTGAACTTGAGTAAGACTTGCAAAAGAAATACTAATAAAAAATTCAGCAGTAGCTAATCTTATAAGAGAAAATGATTTACATCAATTACCATCAGTAATACAAATGTGATCTAGAGAATGAATGCAATTACTAGAAACAGATATAATTAGATTTATTCAACAATGAATAATATCAGAAGAAGAAGGATTAAAATATTCTAATAATCCTAAACTTATTAAAGAAAGTTTGAATATATAGATAACAAAAAAGAACGATCAATCGTTCTTTTTTGTTTTTTAAAATTTATTATAATAACTGATGAAATTATTTTCTATTTGATTTTTATCCATTCATATATGTAAACTGATAATTTTAAATATGTTGTTTAAAGTTCATCTTGATATTTCTTTATGTTTTGGAATAGTAAGTGACATATTTCAATATTTGTATTTTATATGAGAACCTTCTTGAGAGTATTTACCATATCATAATCATAAAATAAATTTTTCTAATATCTTAAATTTTACAGTGTTAAATATTCACATATGCATCTTCATTAAATGATATGTTAAATTTATTTAGTGAAAAACTCTTTTCTCTAGATAAAGCATATGCTTCTCAAATATTTTTTATTACTTCATCTAGAGATTTTCATTGTGTAGCAATTCATTTATCTAAAATAATAGCATCATAATATCAAGTTTCATTATCAAATATTATTTCAATGTTAGTCATATTTAATTAATTAATAAATAATATAATCATATTATAATCATTTATAAGATAAAAACAAAAAAAAACGATTTCTCGTTTTTTTTATATCATAATAAGTTCGTGACTCTTATTATAATTAAATATTAGTAAGGTAAAGCAACTGTTTTTAAATTTTCAATAGCTGTTGTAGGAGTATCTTTACCAGCGATTAAACCTTCTGATTCATCTTCAGCTAATCCTAAAGAACCATCTACTAAGGCACCAGTACTTAAAGTAAGAGTAATACCATCTCTAGAAACTCTATCAACAGAACCAGTTCCATTAGCACCATCAGTAACTACATCACCAACTTTAAATCTATTAGCATGATTATCATCTAAAGTAAAAGTATTACCACTAATGTCTTTTACAGTATATTCTTCAGTACCTCTAGCATCATATGTACCATTAACTAATGCAGTAGCTGTACCATCTTGTTCCATAGTAGCAGCTATTTGGAAAACTCAACCTTTATAAGTAGTAGCACCAATTCTATATTCATTATCTCATTTAGGATCTTTAAAATCTTTTTCTATAACATTTAAAGCAGTATAGTTAGGAGTACCAGCTCTATATTCTGTATCATTAGTAACTCCTTCTTTTCAAGCAACATCAAGCCCACCAGATAAAGTACTACCTGTACCAACTATAAAACTTAATAAAGGAACTCATTCAACTTGTTTTAAAGAAATCGAAGATTGTAGATTACCTAAATCTGATGTTCTTTTAGAGTTTCTAGCATCTGCTGAGTAACCTTGTAAAGAAATAAAAGCAATAGTACCTAAAATAGCCAAAATAGTAATAACAACAATTAACTCAACTAATGTAAACGCATTTTTTGTATTTCTCATTTATATATGATTAGGAAATAAAATACAAAATAGTCCATATAAATAATGTCTTATTTAAGACTGTTATATTATATCTTACTTTATATATAATTGCAAAAAAAAAGTATTTTTTTAAATAGACTTTTATATGTTTATATATATAAATTAAATTATTAAAATAATATAGATATAAGTCAATCAAATGTTTATCTATTAAAATAAGGAATGTTTATAAAATATATATATTAATAATAGTATTTTTTTTAAACATAAAAAAAATACTAAAAAATATTATATTTTTTAGTATTTTTTAGTATTTAAATCTATATTTTTCTTTTTTATAAAAAATATTGTTCAAATTTTTTATAAATTTTTTGCAATTTTTCACATTTCAAAGAATGGAAGCATTATAGCTATTACTATAGTACCTACAAGTATTCAAACTATTACGATAATAATAGGTTCCATCATACTAGATAGATTTCATATGTATCTTTTTAGTTCTCAATTATAGTTTATTCATACTTTTTTAAGTGAGTCGGATAAGCTTCATGTTTCTTCTCAAGTACTTATTACATAAGCAAATTCTTCGGGAAATAGTTGATTTAAATATACACTAGATTCATAATCTAGATTTAACCCCAAAGATTTAGATATAGTTAATCATACTTCTACTTCATTTTTTATTCTAATTAATTCTTTTTTATATGCCAGATTTGGTACAACTTTACTAGAAGTTTTTAAAGATTCTAATAATAGTACTCAAGAATCAAGTAGTATAGTAAATGATTTTATAAAAAATACTATATTTGACTGTTTAACTACATATCAAAAGATAGGCATTTTTGTAAACATTTTTGCAAAAGTGATTTTTCATACATAAGTTGAATTTATCATCCTTATTATTAAAACCAATAGTACTATTCATATAATTAATTTTAAATAATCATTTGTAAAGAAATTTGATATACTTACTACAAATTGAGTCAAAGCTGGTAATTCACTTCATGCTTTTTCAAATGATTCAGTAATTCTAGGTACTATAAATACCATCATAAATATAACCATTATAATAGTAAGTCATAATAATATCATAGGATATATCATTGCTCACTTTACTCTTCATTTTATTTCTATACTTTCTAGTAGATTTTTATCAAGTTCTGCTAAGATTTTACCTAATTGTCATGTTTTTTCTCATACTCAAACTAGAGCAGTAGTAAGAGAATCAAACACTTTTGGATATTCATTCATAGTTTCACTTATACTTATACCATGATTTATATTTTCTTTCATTTCAGTAACAATTCTCTTTAGATAAGGATTTTTTATTTGTTTAACTAGTATTCATAATGCTCATTTTACATCTATTCAAGAATTTACAAATATAGAAAATTTATTTATAAATGCCCATACTTCTTTTTTTCAAACACTTTCAAATAGGGTAATTTCAATATTGATATTACCTGATTTATGCATCTGTTTATTTCTTTTAGCTTTTCTAGCCTTTTCTAAAAGTTCAACAAATTTTTTATTGTTAAAATTTCAGTATTTATCATAGAAGCTGTTTCAAAACATAATGTGTGTTTAAATTATTAAAGTTTTACCTCTCACTTGTCCACAGGATGACCTAAAGGCCTAATTCTCTCTCCTTGACAGGAGAAAGAGGAACATTTATTTATTATTTTTTTTTTGTTAATCCAAGATTTATTTATTTTGAAGCCTCTTTCCCCTGATAAGGGGAGAGAATTCAAGTGAGAGGTTGTTATATATTTCCATCTTTACTTATTACTTCTTCTATTTCACTTATTACTGTATCAAAATCTCATTTTTTTAGTAATTCTTCAAGTATGCTATATTTATTTATTACTTTCTGATTTTTTTGATCTACTTTGTAAGATTTTTCATTTTCTATTGCTTTTTTTAGGTAAAAATTAATTTTTTTATCTATAAATCATTCTCTTATATATCTAATTGCTTCTTGTTTTAATTTCAATATTTCTCATGTATAGAATAATCATTCTAAATTTTTTATTATTCTATCGGTTTCTTTTTTCTTTTTTAATATTTCTAACTCTTTATCTATATCTTCGATAGTTTTTCATCTAAGTTTTTTAATGTCACTAGTTTTCAGTCATTCTTTACTTTTTAATTCTTGTAAATATTCTGAAGACTCATCAACTATATCTTTTCTTATTTCTCTTTTTAAAATTAATAAACTTACATCATCATCAAAATTTGTTCATCATCTAAATTCTTTTAAATCATTTATTAAATATTCATATACCATATGTATATCAGAAGAATTTATACAAATATTTTTAAATAATTTTTCTAATTTTGCTAGTGAATAAAATTCTCAATCAATACTTTTACTTTCTACTATTCAGTCACTATATATTAAAAGTATATCTCAATTTTTTAATACTATATTTTTCATCTTTATGTCAGTTGGCTTTTTTATTAATCTGATTCATGCGGCCAATCATCATGGTATTATTTTTTCTACTTCTCATGTTCTTTTTCTGTAAACAAGTATAGGTTCATGTCACATTCAAACAAAATTAATAGTTGAAGTATCATCTTTTAATATTTCAAAAAATACTCAAGTTATAAAATTTCTAGATTTTAGATCTTGTTTTAATCAATTATTTATTTCATAAGTCAAATCTCTTAAATTAGAACTTTTTACATATTTTTGGAATAATCTACTTAAAAGAGTAATTATGAAACCTGCTCTTATACCATGTCATGTTGCATCTCATAAAAAGAAATTATATTTATTTTCATTTTCTACAAATCCAAAAGTATCACCTGATATTTTATCTGCTCATAATATTTTTCAGTATAATTCATATCATAACATTTTATTGCTTGATAATTCTTTTACTAATCATTTATGAATATTTGCTAATTTTTTTGCTGCTAAATCATTTTTTATTTTAGAATCTTCTTCTATAAGTATATTTATTTCATCAAGTAATCTTTTTTTTCTAATTCTTTCTTTTATTTTTTTATAAAAATTAATTTTTTCTTTTATTTTTTTAAATATAGATTTTTTTTCATTTTTTTCTTTATCTGTTTCTTCTTGTTCTGAATCTAAATTAACTGTTTTTCAAATTAAAGCCATTGCTTCAAGTTTTGTATCATTTTTCATTTTTTCATCTCTTTTTTTCTTTTCTCTTTCTTTATTTTTTAGAATTACTTTTTTCTCTTTATTATAAAATCTTACTACTGATGCTTTTTCTGCATTTTCTTCTAAAAATTTTTGTAAAAGAATTAAGGCATTATCACTTTTTTTATTTCATATTAAATTATCTATTTCATCTTTTATTTTTTTAAATCTGATTTTAAATCTTTCATTATCTACATTTTCATTATATTTTTCTTCTTTTTTTTCTAATATTAAAAATAAATTATTTAATTTTTTTAGTTTCTTTTTTAATTCATTAGTTAATTTAATTTTTTCTTTTTCATTTATTCATTCTTTATCATCCATTCCATCTAATTTATCTAAGACTATACTTAAAGAATCTTTTTCTTTAAACTCTATTTCTTTTAATGCTTTTCTGGCTTTTTCCCATTCTGAAAGCATAATGAAAAATTCAATAGCTTTTAATGCACTATCAAATTGTTTTACTTGTGTAGTATCAATCTTTTTATTTTTTAAAAAACCAAACATTTTTATATTATTAGAATTATATAAGGGGTTGTTATATTAACTTCAATGCTTCTTCAACAGTTGTTTCTCAAAGTACGGCTTTTAGTAATGCATCTTGAGTAATAGTTATCATTCAATTTTTAATAGAAGCATCTCTAATAGCATTAGAACTTTCTTTTTCTAATATTAACGGTTCTAAAAATTCTCAAACAACTAATACTTCATGAAATCACATTCTTCAACTATATCATGTAAATCAACATTTTTCACATCATTTTCAATGATAAAATGTAATACTTTCTAATTCTTCTTTATCAATAATTGGACCTAAAATTTCATTTATTTTTTTTCTTTCTATTTCTTTTAGTTTGTATTCTTCTTTACATTCTAAACATATTTTTTTTCATAATCTTTGTGAAATAATCATTTTCATAGCTGAAGCTAATAAAAAAGGTTCTACTCACATATTTATTAGTCTTTGTACTGTACCAGATGCAGAATTTGTATGGATTGTAGATAGTACTAAATGTCAAGTTAATGCTGCTTCTACTGCAAGAACAGCTGTTTCTTTATCTCTTATTTCTCAAACCATTATTATATCTGGATCTTGTCTAACTAAACTTCTAAGTCATGTAGAAAATGTGTATCAAATTTCTGGTTTTACCTGAGATTGATTTACATATTGTATATCATATTCTACTGGATCTTCTAGTGTAGATATATTATATTCTAGTGGATTAAAGTTTTTTAATATTCCAAATAATGTAGTAGATTTTCATGAACCAGTAGGTCATGCAACTAATATAATTCAGTATGTACTTTTTAGAGATAATCTTACTTTTTCCAAGTTCACATCTATTAATCATAATGCTTCAATATTTATTAATGCTTCATCTTGTCTAAGAATTCTCATTACTATTTTTTCTCAATAACTTGTTGGTAGGGTAGAAAGTCTTATATCTACATTTTTGCTATCTTTTTCATACATATATACTATTTTACCATCTTGAGGTTTTTTATTTTCATCAATTTTTATTTTTGATAATACTTTAAGTCTAGTAATAATACTACTTATATTTTCTGCATGTAATTTATCATATAGTAAAAAATCACCATCTTTACGAAATCTTATAAGTAAGAAAAATTCTGTAGGTTCTATATGTATATCTGAAGCTCATAATTCAATAGAATTTGTAAACATTTTGTTGATATAATCAACAATATCTCAAATGTCTCTTTTTATTTTTAGAGCATCTATATTTAAATTATTATTCATCTTTTAAATAGATTAATTTATATTTTATAAAATATTAACACATTTTTTCGGAAATAATTAAATAATATTAATTTATATTATATACTATTTTTTTAATTATTACTGTTTTCTAAAAATATTTCTCTATATTTTTCTTCTAGTACTGTTTTTATCTTTTCATTTTTCTTTTTTATATCATTTCTTTTTTCTTCTTCTATTTTTATTGTTTCATTTTCTAATTCAGTGTCATTTTTTATTTCTTCTAATTCAGTATTATTATTTTCATTTTCAGTATTGTTTTCGGTATCATTTATTATTTCTTCTAATTCATTTTCATTATTTTTTATTTCATTTTGTATTTTTTCTCTTTCAATTCTTTCAATTTCTGCTTTTTGTTCTAATAATATTAATTCTCTATTTATTATTGTATCTAGTTCTTCTTTTGAATTAAATATAATATCATTGTATTTATAAATAATTTTTCATTTACTTTCCTCCTTACTATATATATTAAAATTATAGTTTTTAATATTTTTTACTTCTAAAATCCACGGTTTATCAACATATTTGTTTTTAAAATTATTTATATTCATATTAATAGCTTTTTTGTATTTTTCATATGAATGATTTTCTGGATATAGTATAAATAATATAAATATAATTGTTGCTGTTGTAATAATTAATGATAATATTAAAAATATTCTAGTTTTAGGTTCTTTTAGCTTATCTCTTAATTTTTTGTGTTTAGTTTCAATATTTTCTATAATATTACTTTCTTTTTCTATAAATTCAGATCTATAGTTTCAAAATAATTCTCATTTATTTTCAGTTTCAGCATCTTTTTTTATTTTTAGCTTTATTTTTTTATTTACCTCTTCTTCAACTTTTTTATCGATTTCTTTTTCTATTTCTAATACATCTTTTTCTATATTTTCATCAATATCTTTGTGTTCATTAATTTTTTCTTTAATAATATTATTATTTATAGTTTCAATATTTACTTTCTTTTTTAGCTTTTCATTTATTTTTTTTTGATTTAAAATATTTGAATTATTTTCTTCTTGATTTGAGATTTTTAAATTATTTTCATTTTTTTCTTCTTTATTTAAAACTTCTAAAAGTTCATCTTTTTTTTCTTTATGTTTTTCTTCATTTTCTTTTTTAATATTTTCTATTTTTTCATTTTCAGATTTGTTTGTTTTTATTGATGAAAGTGAAATTTTTGGTATCAATGATATTTTTTCATCATTTATTTCTGTTTTTTCTTCTATTTTTGTTTCTACAATAATTTCTGAATTATCCTCAATTATTGAGTTTACATCTTCTTTTTTTGTATTTTTACTTTTTACCATAGCGGAAAGATTTATTTTTGGATTCATAATAAATTTTAATAATTAGTTTTAAATTTTTATATATACTTTAAGAATACTTTATTTTTTTAAATAAATCAAATATTTGAAATATAAATTTAGAAAAAAAGAGTTTTTTAATTGACAAATATTATTTTAATATTATAAACAACTAGTTCTATCATATAAAAAAGGAGATAATGTAATGAATAATATTACTAAAAAACAAAAACAAAAAAATAAAAAAAATGAGCTTTTAAAAGAAGAGCATTTTGAAATAATACTTATCTTGAAAAAGAAGGTAAAAAAGTGGGAAGAATTACCTAAAAGGAAAAAAAGTGCGAAAGTTTATAGCTATAGACTTTCAAAAGTAAAAAAAGGAAGAAGACAAATGAAGGAAGTAGAGAAGATAATGAAAAATATATTTTCTTGAATGTGTATAAAAAATGGGTGTTAATTACACCCATTTTTTACTTGTTTTAAAAATTCTTTTGACAAAATTAAGTTGGCACATATACTATATGAGTGCTAATTTAATTTCTAATTATATAATTATGAATATTGAAAAATTTACAATAAATGCTAGTAAAAGAATAGAAGAAGCTCAAAATCTAGCAAATAAACAAAAAAATAATCAAATTATTCCACTGCATTTACTTTTTAGTATTATAACAAGTACAGATTCAATAGTAAAAGAAATATTGCTTGAAATGTGAGTAGATTTACAAATATTAAGTTTAAATATAAAAAAACAAATAGAAAAAATACCTACACTTAGTTGAAATTATCAACTTACTTTATCTCATGAATTGAATAATGTTTTTTTGGAAGCAGAAAAAATAGCAGAAAAAAATAAAGATCAATTTATAACAGAAGAGCATTTAATATTAGCTCTTATAGATTATGGAGATAATATAATAAAAGATATATTTAAAAATTTCTGAATAGATTATAATAAAACTAAACAAATAATAGATAAGATGAGAAATTGAGAAACAGTTACAGATAATGATCCAGAATCAAAAATGAACACATTAAAAAAATATTGAATAGACTTGATAGAACTAGCTAAAAAATGAAAAATAGATCCAGTAATATGAAGAGAAGAAGAAATAAGAAGGACTTTGCAAATATTATCTAGAAGGTCAAAAAATAATCCAGTATTAGTATGAGAACCTTGAGTTGGTAAAACGGCAATAGTAGAATGAATAGCTTTAAAAATAGTAAATAAAGAAGTTCCTGAAAATTTGATAAATAAAAGAGTTATTACATTAGATATGTGAGCTCTTTTGGCATGAGCTAAATATAGATGAGAATTTGAAGAAAGGTTAAAAGCAGTAATAAAAGAAGTAGAAAAGTCTGATTGACAAATAATATTATTTATAGATGAAATACATACAATTGTTTGAGCTGGAGCAGCTGAATGACAAGGTGATGCTTGAAATCTATTAAAACCTAGTTTAGCTAGATGAGCTATGAAATTGATATGAGCGACTACTATAAATGAGTATAGAAAATATATAGAAAAAGATTCTGCACTTGAAAGAAGATTTGCAAAAGTAATAGTAGATGAGCCAAGTCAAGAAGAAACACTTGCCATACTTAGATGAATAAAAGATAAATATGAAGCTCATCATTGATTAAAAATAACAGATAAAGCAATTGAAGCAGCAGTTACATTATCTACAAAATTTATACCAGATAGACAATTGCCAGATAAAGCAATTGATTTAGTAGATGAAGCATTATCTTCAGTAAAAATGACTTCTATCTCTAAACCAATGGAGGTAGAAATATTAGAAAAAGAATTAAGAACATTAGAAATAGAATTAGAAGCAAAAAAGGCTGAAAAAATAGAAAAAGAAAGAATAGAAAAAATAGAGAAAAAGATAGCAAGTAAAAAAGAACAATTGTCTACTATAAATTCTGCATGGAAAAAAGAAAAAGACTTAATAAATGAACTAAAAAATATTAGAGAAGAAATAGATAAATTAAAAATACAAGCAGATAATTATGAAAGAGAATGAAATTTTTGAGAAGTAGCTAGAATAAGATATGGAGAAATATTAACAAAAGAGAAAAAAATAGAAGAAGTATCAGAAAAATTAAATACAATACATGCAAATGGAAAAAGTTTTTTAAAAGATAAAGTAACAGAAGAAGATATAGCAGAAATAATAGCAAAATGGACGGGGATACCTGCAACTAAACTATTAGAAACAGAAAAAGAAAAATTACTTAAATTAGAAGAATATTTAAGTCAAAAGGTTGTATGACAAGATAAAGCAATAATAAGTGTATCAAATGCAATTAGAAGAGCTAGAGCATGATTAAATGAAGAATGAAAACCATTAGGAAGTTTTTTATTTTTAGGACCAACATGAGTAGGTAAGACTGAAACTGCAAAAGCATTGACTGAAGTAATGTTTAATGATAAAAATGCTTTTATTAGAATAGATATGAGTGAATATATGGAAAAGCATGCAGTTTCTAGATTGATTTGATCACCTCCAGGTTATATTTGACATGAAGAATGAGGACAATTAACAGAAGCAGTTAGAAGAAAACCATATAGTGTGATACTATTTGATGAAGTAGAAAAAGCTCATAGGGATGTATTTAATACATTACTTCAAGTATTAGATGATGGTAGATTAACAGATAGTAAAGGTAGAACAGTGGATTTTAAAAATACTATTATAATAATGACCTCAAATATAAAAGAAGAAAATTTGAAAACATTTTTTAGACCAGAATTTTTAAATAGAATAGATGATATAGTTAAATTTAATAATTTAGATGAAAATGTGATTATATGAATAATAGATATTTTACTTGAAAATGTAGTAATATTATTAAATAATAAATGAATAAAAGCTACTTTTAGTGATAATTTAAAAAAATATATAGCAAAAACAGGTTATGATCAAGAGTTTGGTGCTAGACCTTTAAAGAGAGCTATTACAAATATTATAAATAATAATTTATCTATAAAATTACTAAACTGAGAGATAAAAAATTGAGATAATATTATTATTAATATAGATAGTAATTGAGTATTGGATATTAAAATTAATGAGAATAATTCTCATTAATTTGATTCTATTAATTTTTTCTATATAATAAAAAAAATAATAAATTTTAAATAGACTTGTAGGGAAATAACCCACTCTTGAATTCTCTCCCTTATTTTAAGGGAGAGAGGCTACAATTGTTCCCCTTGCCCTTATTTAAGGGAAAGGATTCAGGTTAGGGTTAATTTTGAAATTATTTTCCTACAACTTTAATAATTAATAATTATAAGAAAATGTTTAAAATAGAAACTTGAATAAATAATCCTATACTTAGAAAAACTGCTGATAAAGTTACTGATAATAATTTTAATGATGCTATCAAATTATGAAAAAAGATGATAAAATACATAAAAGATCCTAAAAATGGGTGAGTATGACTTGCTGCACCACAAATAGGAGTTTCTTTAAAATTAGTAGTTGTTAGTATGTTAAAAAATTGGGATGATGAAAATTTTAAAACAATTATGTTAATAAATCCTGAAATATTATATTATTGAGAAGAAACATGTTATGAAATAGAATGATGTTTATCTGTACCTTGAATTAAATGAAAAGTTAAAAGACATAATATTATAAAATTAACTTATCAAGATGAAAAAAGAAAACAAATAACTATTATTTTAGAATGACTTCAAGCTAGAATTATTCAACATGAACTTGATCATATAAATGGAAAATTATTCGTAGATTATATAAAAATAAAATAGTTATTTAGATAAATAACTATTTTATTTTTATAAATTATATTTTAATTTATCTAAAGCTATCTCTTTACCTGATATTATTACTTTAGGATTAATTGATTCTTCATCACTTCATTCAAAGAAAAATGAATTATCTTTTCAAGATTCTTCTAAATATTTTTTAAGTTGAGGTTCTATTATTTTCATTACTCATAATTTATCTAAAACATCATAAACTCTAAGTAATGCTTCTCAATTATCAAAATCTGTCATTCTTACAATTTGTTCTAATCTTTCTCCTGAAGCTTTAAATGTAAAATCTCAAAGATACTCTACAGTTACGGATTTAGGATTTTTATTAGTCTTTAAATCATAAATTTTAATTTCTTTTATAATATCTTCATCATCTTTTTCTTTTTCTATTATTTCTTTTGAATAATTATCTATTAAATAATCTATTAATTCTGAAACTCATTCTCAAGTGGCAGCAGATATAACGAATATAGATTTTTGTTTTAATTTAGAATTACGAGAAAGAAACTCTGAAACTATATATTCTTTCATTTCTTTATCTAATAGATCAGCTTTTGAGAAAACGATTATTTCCTCTTTTTTAGATAAATCTGATGAAAACATATCAAGTTCTGTTCTAATATTTTCATAATCATTAAATACTTGATCCATTCTATACATATCAAGTAAATGTAATAATACACCTGTTCTTTCTATATGTTTTAAAAATTCTATACCAAGTCATTTACCTAAATGAGCTCAAGGAATTAATCATGGAACATCTTCTAAAACAAGAGATTTTCATTTATGTTCTAATACTCAAAGATTTGGAGTAAGAGTAGTAAATGGATATGCTCATATTTTTGGTTTAACATTTGTAATATTTCAAATAAGAGTAGATTTTCAAGCCGATGGTATTCAAATAATTCAAATATCTGCAACAAGTTTTAATTCTAAATGTAAATCTCTTTCCTCTGCAACATCTCATATTTCAGCAAATGATGGAGCTTGTCTAGTAGAAGAGCAAAAATGAGCATTTCAAAAACCTCACAAGCCACCTTTAGCAACTAGTAATCTAACATTATTTTCTGATAAATCTGCTAATATTTCTCAACTATTAGCATCTTTTACTATAGTTCAAACAGGTACTTTTAAAAATAAATCAGGAGAATTAGCTCAATGCATCAATTGTCTACCTCAATTTTCTCATTTTACAGCAGCTAATACTTTTTTATGTCTGTATTCTGAAAGAGTATTTAAGTTTTCATCTGTTTGTAAATATACACTTCAACCATTTCAAGCATCTCATCACCGAGGACCTCATTTTGGTATATATTTTTCTCTTCTCCACGAAACAAGACCATCTCATCATTTTCAAGCCAACACTTTTATTTTAACTTCATCTATGAACACTTTTTATTTAATTAAAAAATAAATTTTTTGATTTTCAAGTATTTTATTCAAATATAAAAAAAAAGCAATCATTAAAATAAAACTTTCTAGAAAAAGCTTTTTATTATTATTGTTTAAAAATTATGCATTACTTACTTTATCTATAAAAAAATCTTCTAAACTTCACTTGATACTTTTTACTTCTTTACCTTCAACTATCATATATCCTTTATGAATTATGCTTATTCTATCACATATACTTTCTACATCAGCTAATATATGAGTATTAAAAAATATAGTTGTTCATTCATTTCTAAGAGAAACTAATAAATCTTTCACCATTTTTCTTCAAATAGGATCTAATCAACTCATAGGTTCATCTAAAAATAAAAGTTTAGGTTCATTTATAATAGATTGAGCCAATCATACTCTTTGTAACATTCATTTTGAATATTCACTTAATCTTTTGTTTCAATCATTTTCTAAACCTACTCTTTTTAATAATTCTTCTACTTTTTTATCAAGTCTAGAACCTTCTAATCAAAAAAATTTTCAATTAAATTCTAAGAATTCTTTTCAAGTAAGATGTTTATATAGATATGTATTTTCAGGCATAAAACCTATTTTTTCTTTTGATTTAATAGTTAATCATTTTTCTCAAAAAATTTGTATTTCTCAAATTTCCGGATCTATTAGTCCCATTATACATTTCATAGTTGTAGTTTTTCATGCACCATTTGGTCATAAAAATCAATATATTTCTCATGCATTTACAGAAAAATTTATTCAATGTAATACTTTTTTTCAAGCAAGTATTTTTTCTATTTTTTTTACTTCTAATATTTTCATTAATTTTTTATTAAATAACAAAATTTTATGAAAAATATTTTATTTAGTTTCTAAAGAAAGTAAAGTATTTTTTATTATAATTAATTAAAAGAGTAATAAATAATAAAAAAATATAGTCAAGTAAATATTTTTGATATTTATATAATAAATATGTTATTATATAAGTGTAATTTAATATTTTAAATAAATTTTATGACAAAAATAGATTTAATGTTTGATGTTTTAACAAAAGATGAATGTGATAATATAATTAATTATTGTTCATGAAAAGTTGAAAGATCAAAGGTGTTAGGTGATAGTGAAAGTGTAATATCAGATTGAAGAACAAGTAAATCTCTTTTTATAAAAAATTGAGAATTAAAAGAGATTGAAAAGTTAAAGAATCTTTTAGTTAAAGAATATTGAATAAAATCAAATCAAGTAGAATCTTTTTGTTTTTTGGAATATGATGAAAATTGTGAATATAAACCTCATTTTGATTATTTTAATCCAAATAATAATAATCATAATTCTCATATAAAAAGATGATGAAATCGTATTATGACATTTTTGACTTACTTATCAAATGATTTTGAATGATGATGCGTAGAAAGTATAATACATTTT
>DIUG01000024.1 GCA_002422305.1 Patescibacteria group bacterium UBA6164
TTTAAGGTAACACCTTTTTTCTTTAGAAAAGGTGTTATTTTTTTACATAATTTTTCTAATGTTATATTTTTATTTTTATCTTGTATAAACTCAAACTTAGGATTTAACTTATTATAAATATAAGCAGATATTCATAAACATAATTGAACCAAATATACTAAATTTTCAGTTTTTTGAACTGATTTAGTTCATACTTTTTCAAAATCAAATTCTTGTTTTCAAGTTTTAAAAATCCTTTCTATTTCCCATCTTTTTAAATATTTTTCTATACTTTTTTCATCGTTTTTATTTGAAATAACTCTTACTGGATTTTTAAATCATTCAAAAGTTTTTACAAAAATATATAATTCTTGCTTTATTCAAGGGATTTCTACTATATAATTTCATTCTTTTAAATTTCAAACTAATATAGTTTGTCATTTATTATTTCATGCAATTATTTTTACATTTCTATTTGTTTTTAGTCTAATACAAAAGAACAAATTTAGATCTATTAATAGCTTAAACTTTTTAAAATCATCATATCATCTATCTGCTAAAATCCAATATCATTTTCAAAAAATATCTAATATTTTTCTTACTTGTTCTTCAAAAATATCCATTATTATTGTTTTATCTTCTTCGTCTTCTTTTATTCTTTCTCTTTTCAAATATAATAGTATTCATTTTATACTTACTCAATGCCATTTAAATCAATTTCAAAGAGTTCATTTACTTCAATATCTTACCACCTTTAATCATTCCATTTTTTTAGCAGAATTCTTATTTATATCAACTGTATCAAAACAAAAAAAATTATTTTCTTTATCTATTTTTCAAATAAATTTCACCATTATTTTTTCTACTTTTTCTCATAAATTATTCCATTCTAATTTTCATAAATTAAAGCTATAATAATTTTTCAATTCTTTTGCTGATTTTTTATCTGTATCTCATAATTTACTAATCACTGTTGTTTTATATTCAAGCATATTTTCTAGTATTGTTCTAATAAATTTTCTTTCTGATTTTTTCATTCAAAAACTTAATGACTTGACTGTATTCAAAATAGTATGTTTAAGTATGTCTGTTTTCATAAAAAAAGTGTTAATATTAAATTAACACTAATTATACTGATTTATCAGCTTATGCAAGCCTTTATATTGATATTTTTTCAAAAAAAACTATGCCATTTTAGTTAAATATAAAAAATATTGATTGTTTTAAAAAAGAGTATTAGAAAAAGATCTAATACTCTTTAATTTTTATGATTTGATTAATTAATTTTTAACTCTCAAAAACACTTATAAATTCAAACATCTTATTTTTAATTCTATCAATTATATTTTTTCTTTTTAATAATTCAGGTTTATAATTTAATGTTTCAGCTATTTCTTCTTTTAGTGGCATTTTTTCTGTATAAAGATAATTTGATAATAATTTTTCAAATTTATTATTATCTATATTTTCTTCTTTACAAAATTTAGAAAAGGCAAGTATTTTTTCTTCACTAAAAAATTTATTATATGCTTCTTCTATATTTGAAGAATCCTTTATATTTCATAAATTTTCTTCTATAAATCTTTCAATAAGTTCTCTTTTACTCATAAGTTTTGGGTCTCATGCAATAGTTCTCAAAATCTGTTCTTTCAGCTTTAATTTATAATTTTCATCATTACTTTCAATTATGTTTCATAATAATTTTAAAATATAATCTACATTTATAATATCAGTTGTTAATAATTCAAGCTCAAAATCTACATCATCAAGAATAGAAACTTTTTGTTTCTCATTGTCATTTTTAACTTTTCTATAAATATCAAGATATTTAGATTTATAATCTTCAAAAGTTTGTTCATCAATTTCAAGTTTATCAAAACTAAAATCAACAAATGTTTCAAGTATATTTTTAATTCTAAGTAAATCTCTAAATGCTTTTACAAATTCAAATTGATCTTCTTCACTAATAAGTAGGTCAACAGATTCAATACTTGGAGCTATTAAAATCAATTTTTCTAGAGCCTCATTAAAATAATTTGTATATGTTTCAAAACTTTCCATCAAAATCACTTCACGAGCTTCTTTGTTTGAAAATAAAGCAATTGCATCATCTACATTTTGTTTTAAATTTCTAAAACAAACTATATTTCCTTGTGATTTTTGTTCATTTAAAATTCTATTTGTTCTACTGAAAGCTTGAATAAGTCAGTGATATTTTAGATTTTTATCTACATACAAAGTATTTAAAGTTTTGCTATCAAATCAAGTCAAAAACATATTTACAACTAGCAATATATCTATTTGTCTTTCTTTTACTTTTTTTGCTATATCATTGTAATAATTATAAAAACTTCATGTATCTTTTGTCGAAAATTTTGTTCAAAACATTATATTATAATCTTCTATAAATTCATCTAATTTTTCTCTAGAGTGTTTATTTATTTCATTTTCTTCTGTAATGAACACGGGCCCGTGTTCATTACTTTCTTCATCAAAAAGTCAATCAGCATCTTTATCATCTTCATTTACTCAATATGAAAATATTGTAGCTATTTTTAGATTATGTTTTTTAGATTTAAACAAATCATAATATTTAATAAGAGTATCTACAGAACTTACACAAAACATTGCAGTAAAATTTTTATTATGAGTTTTTGCATTATGATTATCTAATATATATTGACTGATTTTATCAAGTCTATCTGGAGCTTCTAAAAGCTCACGAGTATCAATATCTTCTACTTGTATGTCTATATTTGTATTTGATTTTTCTTTGTACTTCCCTATATATTCAACTGAAAATCTCAAAACATTTTCATCTTTTATAGCATCAGTTATAACATAACTATGAAGTTGTTCTTCAAAAAGATCTTTTGTAGTTCTTTTATTGTTATGATTTTGTGCAAATATTGGAGTTCCAGTAAAACCAAACATTTGATTGTTTGTAAAAAATTTTTTGATTCTATCATGAGTATCTCAAAACTGACTTCTATGACATTCATCAAAGATAAAAACTACTTTTTCAGATGATAAAGCTTCCATTTTTTTCAAGTATTTAGCTTTTGAAATAGCTGTATTTAGTTTTTGAATTGTAGTAACAATTAAAGGAGTGTTATTATCTTCAAATTGCTTTACTAGTTGACTTGTATTATCCGTACCATATATACTTCACTTTGAAAAACTATTAAACTCTTTTGTTGTTTGATAATCTAAATCTTTCCTATCAACTACAAAAACTACTTTTTTTATTTCTGGGATTCTTGTCAAAATTTGAGCCGTTTTAAAAGAAGTAAGAGTTTTAGGTATTGACCTAAAATCTGTGGA
>DIUG01000071.1 GCA_002422305.1 Patescibacteria group bacterium UBA6164
CAAAATGTTTTGACATACTACCTTTAGGTTATTTTCTTTGTAACAGGAAATTTCAGGTAAAAATATAGCTTAGTTTTTCTTTTATATAAGCTAAAAATTAGGTGTAAAAAACAACAAAAAGTTTGGGTGCAACTTTTTAAACTTTTTTTGAAAAAAAATAATATAATAAGATGTTAAAATATAACAAAGTTTTCGCTTATTTTTCAACTTTCTAGCATTTTAATATCTACTAAAAACAACATAAAAATTTAGTACTTTTTTCCTGCTAGAAAGGAAAGAGATGAGATGAGGTTTAGTTTTATTTGACAAGTTTTATTGTTATTTATTTTTATAATATAGTTTATATGGATTCTTTATACAAAAACTTATATGACTTAGTTGCTATTCCTAGTATAACAAGAACTAAAGAAGAAATAGAAATTGTTATATATATAAAGGAATTATTAGAATCTATTTTAAAACAAAATACTAATAATTCTTGAATTACTATTAATATTGAAAAAGTAGAAGAAAAAGATGAAAATTGAAATTTTCATTGATGAATTATATGTAATATAAAAGTTTCTGATAATTTTGATACTATATGATTATTATGACATTTAGATATTGTTCCTGTTAATAAATCAAAATGGAAAAAACCAATATTTAAGATGACTGAGGAAGATGATAGAATTTATGGTAGAGGATCATGTGATATGAAAGCATGAGTAGCTATTATGATAGAAATATTAAAAGAATCTTTAAGGAAAAATCCTAATAAAAATATCTCTTTAATCTTTACTTCCTGAGAAGAATGCTGAATTCCTAATTGATTAACAGAAATTATAAAATCAGAAAAAATTTGATGATTAGATTTCATAATAGCACTTGAACCAACGTGATGAAAAATAAATACTTGAGTATTTTGATATTTGGATTGAGAATTTACATTTAAATGAAAATCCTGTCACTCTTCCAGACCTTCTTTATGAAATAATGCAATACATAAAACATGTAATCTTTTAAATTATTTACAAAATCCTAAAATTATTAGTTTAGTTGAATATTATTGAGAATTTATTGAAGAAGCATTATCTGCAACTTACATTAGTTGATGAATTGCACCTAATATTATTCCTGACACTTGTACAGTTAGAATCAATCATAGATATTGACCAAAAAGAAATTGAAAATTAGTTGAAGAATGATTTCAAAAAATTATGAAGGAAGTATGAGCTGAGAGTTTCAAAATTTTAGAACATGATCCTGCAAGTTGAATTGTTGATTGAAATAACTATATGCTTAAAGATTTTATTAATAGAACAAAACTAAACTCATCTACATTAAATGTTGTTTCATTTTGGTCTGATATATCACAAACATCATCTATAGGAATACCATCAATAAATTTTTGACCATGAGATATATCTCAAGCTCATACTGATGATGAGTTCTTAATGAAAGATTCATTTGAAAAAACTTATGTACAATTTATAAATTATTTATTTGATTAAAAAAATATAATATGACATTAACCTTATCTAGTTGTTATTGAGATGATAAAACTCTATTTCTAAAATATCCTGAACCATGAATTGATTCAAATTATTGAGATAAGTTTAATTTTTATGCATGAGATTATTGACCTGAAGTTATACATACAGAAGAGGCTAGATTCCTACCAACAGTATGAGATAAAATAGAAATGTTAATATGAGAATGAGCTTATACATCCGAGATTATAGCTTATTATGAGCATGTATATTCTGAAAGTTTCTGTAAAAAAAATATTACCCCCTATTCATGAAAATGATATTATGATATAATTCGTGAAAAAGAGAAAAAAACTCTTATTGTAGGTCATCCTTATTGATTAATCGAAGATGATAAATATCACATTAATCCAGATTTAATTTTTTCATTAAATGATAAAACTAATATGTCTAAGTTAACAAATAAAATACCTAAGCATACTATTTTATCTTTAAATGATATTTCAGATATAACAAATTTTCCATTTGTATTAAAAGCTCATTCTTGAGCAAGTTGAGATGGAGTAAGAATTATTTATAATAATAATGATTTAAAATTAGCTCTAGATTATTTCAAAAATGAAACTGAATTAATGGTAGAAGAATTTATAGAAATTAAAGATAACTATAATGTACAATTAATTATTTTACAAAATTGAAATATAGAAATGTTGTGATCTTCTATACAAAATGTTACTACAGAATGAGAATATAATGGAAACTATATCTATAAAAGTATGATTTTACCTAAAAATATTGAAAAATTAGCACTTGAAATATGTGAAAATGCTTATAAACTATGATATAACTGAATCTGTTGACTTGATATAATAACAAATAAATCTTGAGATGAATTGTTGATTGATCCAAATTTTAGATTAAACTGATCAACTTCAACCCTTATGTTAAAAGAAAAGGTATTTTGAGAAACATGTTCAAATATATTAAAAGTTTCGTGATTTAATTCAAATCATACGGATTTAAAAACAATGATAAAAGAAACTTTAAAATTAAAGGATAAAATTATATATATTTTATCTGCTTATAAAAATAAAACAAATTGAATTATTCACTGACATTGTATTACTCATTGAACAGATGAAGAATCATTGCAAAGAAATTTAGTTAATTTAGAAACTAAATGATTTAAAATATAATTTTGTATCAATGAAATATACTAAATTTAATAATTATTCAAATACATTTGTATTTGATACTTGAATAAAATGAGAATCTATTACTATATTTTGATGAATACACTGAAATGAAATAGCTTGAATTAAAACTATTAATATGATAATTGAAAATTTATCAAATCAAAAGTTAAAATTGCTAAAATGAAAACTAATTTTAGCTTATTGAAACGAAGAAGCTATAAAAATATGAAAAAGAGATTATAATTATAATCTTAACAGGTTATTTAAAGATGAATATTTAAAAAGTAATAGTGATGAATATGAAATTATTAGAGCTAAGCAATTATCTGAAATAATGAATAAATCAGATGTGCTTTTAGATATACATTCTGTTAGTAGTGATTCTGTTCCATTTATATTTTGTGAAAATATTGAAAAAGAGATTAAAATAGTTAGTAATATATACAATTGAAAAACAATAATTTGATGGTGAGATATTGCCTGAGATTTACTATCTTGAGGTACTGATTGATATATGCATAAATTATGAAAAATAGCTTATACTTTAGAATGCTGAAATCATAATTCAGAAAATGCTTCTGATATTTGATTTAAAGCCTCTTTAAACTTACTTAATTATTTTTGATTAATTTTATATAATAATTTAGATATAAATTGAAAAAATGAGCTAATTGAAATGTATAAAATTCAAACTACTAAATCTTGAAATTTTGAATTTGAAAAGTGAATGTCAAATTTCAAAATTATAAATAAATGAGATTTAATATGAATTGATTGAGATATAAAAGTTTATGCCGAAGATGATTTTATAATTCTATTACCAAATTATGAAAAAACAAAAATTTGAGAAGAAATATTTTATTATTGAAAAAAATTAATATAAAATTTTATTAGAAACTATTTTATTTATTAGTTTAATACATTACTTTAAATTTTAAAAACTAAACTTATGAAAAATATTGAATATAAAAAAGTTGCTTCTTATGAAGCACATAAATGAGAATTTGATAAATGTTTACTGTTATATTCATGATGACTAGATACTTCTATGATGTTAAAATGGATACAAGAAGAATATGAATGTGATGTAGTGGCCCTTACAATTGATATATGACAAACGGCTGATGATTTAGATGCGATAAAACAAAAGGCAATTAACTTATGAGCTATTGATGCTATAGTGTATGATGCAAAAGATGAATTTGCTGATAAATTATTATCTCTTGCTATTAAAGCAAATGCTGATTATCAATGATGATATGCTTTAAGTACTCCTATGTGAAGAATTATAATTTCTGAAATAGCTGTAAAAATGGCTGAAAAATATAATTGTCATGTAATTGCACATTGATGTACTTGAAAATGAAATGATCAAGTTCGTTTTGAATGATATATAACAACTCTTAATCCTAAATTAAAAACAATAGCTCCAGTTAGAGAATGGTCTATGTGAAGAGATGAACAAATAGAATATGCTGAAAAAAACTGAATTCCTGTAAAACAAAAGAAAGATAAGCCTTATTCTTATGATGAAAATATGTGGTGAAATACTGGAGAATGATGAGAAATAGAAAATCCACAATTTACACCAAAATTTTCAAATATATTACAATGGTGTAAAACTATTGAAGAAGCATCAAATGAAGCAGAAGAAATAACTATTTGATTTGAAAAATGAATTCCAGTTTCCTTGAATTGAAAAGAAATGAAGCTTTCAAAAATAATAATGGATTTAAATAAATTGTGAGCAAATCATTGAATTTGAGTTTTTCCATTAATAGAAGATAGGCTTGTTTGACTGAAAGTTCGTTGAGTATATGAAAATCCAGGAGCAAGTATACTTATAAAAGCACATAAAAATCTAGAACAATTGGTCTCTACAAGAGAACAAAATGAACTAAAAACTTTTATTGATACAAAATGGGCTTATTTAACTTATGCTGCAAAATGGTTTGATCCAGTTATGAATAGTATTTTAGCTTTTATAGAAGAGCAAAATAAAAAAGTTACTTGAAATGTAACAATTAAGGTTTATAAATGAAATATAATTGTAGAAAATTTAACATCTAAATATTCACTTTTTGATGAAAATCTAGCAACATTTAATAAATGTATGAATTTTAACCAAAACTCTAGTGCTTGATTTATTGAGATATATAATTTAGCTCAAAAAACAGCATATAATGTCTGAAAATAATTATTAATTTTTTATTTATGCAAAAAATATGGCAAAAAGTAAGTAATTTAGAAATAAATGAGCTTATAGAAGATTATACGGTATGAAGCGATTATCTACTCGATATGGAATTAATTCCTTATGACATAAAATGATCAAAAGCTCATACTAAAATGTTAAATAAAATAGGAATATTAAATAATGATGAGAAAGATAGTTTATTAAAATGACTAGATGAAATATTAGAAGTTTATAAAAAGTGAGAATTTCAAATATTAAAATCTCAGGAAGATTGACATACTGCTATAGAATCTTATTTAACACAAAAACACCCTAAAGTTTGAAAAAAAATTCATACTTGAAGATCAAGAAATGACCAAATATTAGTTACAACTAGACTTTTTACCTTAGATAAACTATCTTTAATAATAGAATTAATCCAAAAATTAATAAAGTCATTTGAAAGTAAAATCTCTAAAATATGAGATATAAAAATGCCTTGATACACTCATATGCAAAGAGCTATGCCTTCAACAGTTTGAATGTGGTTATGAAGTATAAAAGATTCTCTAAATGATGATTTAATCTTGGTAAATTCAGCAAAAAAAATAAATAATCAAAATCCTCTATGAAGTGTAGCTTGATTTTGAGAAGGTGTTTTTGGGCTTGATAGAGAATATACCACAAATGAATTATGAATAGAAAAAGTACAAGAAAATCCTATGTATTGTGCTTATAGT
Organism: Patescibacteria group bacterium UBA6164; assembly: GCA_002422305.1. Lineage (GTDB taxonomy): Bacteria > Patescibacteriota > Gracilibacteria > BD1-5 > UBA6164 > UBA6164. The sequence goes on from DIUG01000071.1 coordinate 5,585, forward strand.
AGAGGAAAATTTGAAAGTATAGTTTTGCAATCTCTTAGTCAAGTAATGATGGATTTATGAAAATTTGCTTCAGACTTAGTATTATTTTCAACTAAAGAGTTTAATTTTTTTACTCTACCAGAATATTTTAAAACAGGTTCAAGTGTAATGCCTCAAAAGAAAAATTGGGATATTATGGAACTTGTAAGATGAAATTCTAATTTATTTTTAGGTTATGAATACCAAATAAAAGAAATATTTAAAAATCTACTTAGTTGATATAATAGAGATTTTCAATTAACTAAAGAGCCTTACTTGAAATGAATAAAATTAGTAATTGACACAATAAAAGTTTGTGATTTGGTTATAAATAATCTGTGAGCAAATAAAGAAAATTTAGAAATGGCTTGTTCAAAAGAATTATATGCAACAAATGAAGCTTATAAATTAGTAAAATGATGAATGAGTTTTAGAGATGCTTATAAAAAGATATGAGAAATGTATTTATAAAATACAATTTATCTTTGAGTCAAAGTATTAAAATTACTAACTGAAAAGAAATTAATTAATTATGAAATTATATATTGAACATTACACAGAAATTCATAAATGAAAAACAATGGCTTTTGTTACAAGAGAGTGAATTCTTAGAGAAAACCATAAAAATATTATAGATGATTTAAAATTTCTAATAAGAAAATGAATAAATGTAATTTTATATCATAATATAAATCCTAATACATGAAACAATATATTTATTAGTGAAAATATTGAATCTAAAATTCCATTAGCACAAATTGAAAGAATCCCCTCTGATATAGATATTTATGAATATGTATTATCACTAAAAAAAAATATAGATAAATTAATCATACTTGAAAGACAATGTCTCATTTGAGAAGATTGAGAGAAAATTAATACTATTTCTACAAAAAAATTATTTGTAGAAATAGAGGAAAACGATATAAACTGATTATGAATATGAAATGTAAATTTTAGAAAATCCTTGTTAAATATCTGTAAATCTGTCGAAAATTGAGATATTCATAGAGTTCATATTATTCCTTGATGAAGATACCACTCAATTAAACATGAACTATTTAGTTTAGAATGAGTATGAACATTAATTTGAAATAATTTTGGTAAGCCTGAGATTTTGGAAACTAATGAATTAGATGTTCCTATAATAAAAGGTATATTAGAGTCAAACAAAGGAAATAAGTACTTAAAACCAAGGACTAGTGAATATATTTTAGAAAATATTTTTAATTTTAGAATTGCTTATTTAGATTGAATCCCTGTTGGTTGTGTTGAAATAAAGCAAGAAAACGAAAGGACTATTGAACTTTGATGATTAGCAGTTGTCCACTCTTTTTTGAGTTTGAGGATATGAATATCACTTATAGAGTATGTGGAGAACTATGCTATAAATAACTGATTTGATATCATTTCTTTAACAAACAATGAAAAATTACAATCAATTTATAATAAAATATGACTTAAAAAAGATAAAACAGGTATTTATAAAACTAGAGAAAATAAATCACCTTGAGTATCTTTATTTTATATAGAACATAGTAGATTAATTGAAAACAGTAAGTTATAATTAATTTAATTTTTATTTATTAATATTTAATTTAAATGGAACAGAATATAAAACAATCATCAGAATGATTAATTAAATTATTTGATGATAAAAAAGAATTTAATATTTGAGAAATCTTATCAAAAACATCTTTTGATGTAATGGAAATTATTGATATTTTATCTGAATTAGAAACAGCTTGAATAATAAAATATATATCTTACGAACCAAATGATTTAAATAACTCTACATTTGAGGTTAGCAGTTCTTATCTAGATTTTTATAATTTTAAATTACATAAAAATATACTTAATATAAAAGATAAAGTAGAAAAAGAAAGATTTGAAAGATGATATATAGATTTTTCTAATTACAATATTAATAAATTAAAAAAAGATTTTTATAATTCACTAAATTCAATTGAATGAGTAACTTGAATTGATGATATTGATTTAACTTTTGTTGATAGAAATAAATTTGATGCTGATGTATGTATTAAGATTTCACCATTATTAAAAGAATATAAATGATGAGATTACATGAAAGAAATTATTCCAAATTTAGTATTAACTTTAAACTCATCTGATTTAGTTAATAATAGAATTATAGAAAGTATAGATGTTAAGTGAATCTATATAAATATTAAACTAAGCAATAATTATTTATTTTCAACATTGGAGCAAGCTAAAGAATTATGAGAAAAATTTTGAGAATCAGATATCAACAAATGAGAATCTATAGTAGTTGATTATTCTTCTCCAAATACAGCAAAACACTTGCATGCATGACATATTAGATCAACGATATTATGACATGTTTTATCTAATTTGTATAGTGCTACATGATATTTTACACATAGAACAAACCATATTAATGATTGGGGATGATTTTGATACCTTATTGAATGATATCAAAATTGGAAAGATAAATTACCAAAATTTGATTTGGAAAATGATATGCTTTTTCATATTTATACAATTTATAGATTATGAGAAAAAGCAAAATCATCTAAAGAAGAATTTTTAAAACTAGATGAAGAAAAAATAATTGAATTAAAAAAATACTATGGAGATTTTATAGATTATGAAAATTATACTGAATTATTTAATGAATTTTTAGAAAAATCAAAAACAAGATTTTCTAATTTAGAAAAATGAAATAAACAAGAAGTGGAACTTTGGAGTAATATGGTAGAATGGAGTATGAAAGATTTTAATAGATTTTATGATGTATTAGATATAAAACAAGATTATTTTGTATGAGAAAGTTTTTATGCTAATATGTGAAAAAACTTAGTTAAATGATTAGAGGAAGAAAATAAAGTTGTATTTTACGATGAAAAAATAGCAGAAATTGATGTAAATGAATTAGATGAAAAATATAAATCAGGAGACATTGATGATAAAATATATATATCTTTAAAAAATGAAATAATAGCTGATATTTGATGTTATGTAATAAAGCTTCCAAATTTTGAAAGATTTGTAGTTTTAAAATCAGACCAAAGTACTATATATGCTACAAGAGATTTAGCAGCAATAAAATATAGAGCTGAAACATTTAATCCATCAAGAATAATATACGAAGTATGACAAGAACAAGAAGAACATTTTGATAAATTATTTAAATCTTGAAAGCAAATAGGAATAGATAATATTGATTTTTCTCATATTTATCATTGATTTTATATAGACTCCGAAACCAAAAAGAAATTATCTAGCAGAGATTGAGCATCAAATGTACAAATGTTAATAAGTGAATCTATAGAATATTTTAGAAAAAAGTATGATGAGAATGATAGGTGACTTTCAAAGGATGAGATAGATAAAATTTCTCATGAATTAGCAATATGATCAATAATATTTAATGACATAAAGAAAGATAAAAAAAATCCCGTACTAATAAGTAATAATATAGAGGAAACATGTAAGGCATTTGAATCATCTTGATGAGCATATATAGTTTATAGTATTTGTAGAGCAAATAGTATAATTTCAAAATATAATAAACAAATACCTGAAGTTAATAATTTTATAGATGTAAATTTGGAAGATATAGAAAAAACTTTGATATTAGAAATTAATAGATACCCTATAATAATACAACAAGCAAGTTCTAGTGATAATCCAGCTGTATTGACAGAATATTTATCTAACTTAGCTAGATATTATAATAGCTATTATAATTCTTGTCCAGTTCTTGAATGAAATAATGAATATAGAATAGTTATTACATCATTAATATGACAAATTTTAACTAATGGTATGAAAATATGTCATATAAAAGTTCCTGAAAGAATATAAAACTTAATTTTATATTTTCTTAATAAATTTTTACTTTTTTATTTTTAAAAGATGAATAATAATAGTATGGAAAACTTTGATTTTAAAAATCTAGAAAGTTTTTGAATCAAAATAGTTGATAATAATGTTGTTTACTATTGAAAAAAATTACTTGATATAGTAGAAAAGTATTGAAGTCCTATAAAAATATATAATCCTGAAATTATAACAAATAGAATACAAAAAGCTCAAATATATTTTAAAGAAGCTATTTTAGATAATAATTATAATTGAAATTATAACTATTGTTATTGTACAAAAAGTAATCATTTTTCATTTGTTATAAAACAGATTCTATGAAATAATAAAGAAAAATTGGATAATGAAAGTGTTCATTTAGAAACATCTTCATCTTTTGATGCTGATATTATTACTCATCTAGATATAAATCCTGAAACATTTATAATTCATAATTGATTTAAAGCTAATAATTATATAAATTCTATTAAAATTTTATCTAAAAAATATAAAAACTCTATTTGTGTGCTTGATAATTTAGATGAATTAAATGATTTAAATGAAGTAATAGATGAAAACTATAAAATATGAATAAGAATGGCTACTAAAGAAAAATGAAAAAATACTGAAATATCAAGACTTTGAGTTCCAATGGATGATATAATACCATTTGTAAAAGATAAATTAAACAAATATCCAAATTTTGAATTAAAAATGGTACATTTTTTTATGAATTTTGGAATAAAAGATGATGAAGAATATTATGAATGACTAAAAAATCATGTTGAAAAATATTGTGAAATAAAAAATATTTGTCCAAGCCTTGAGATGTTAAATATTTGATGAGGCCTACCTATTCGTTTTTGATTTGATGAAAATTATGATTATAAAAATATGATAGAAAATATAGTAAAAACTATAAAAGAAGTTTGTGATAAAAACAATGTTTTACATCCAAATATATTTAGTGAGTTTTGAAGTTATACTGTTTGAGAAAGTGCTATAAATATTTATGAAGTTTTAAGGGAAAAAGTACAAAAATCTGGTGAAAATTGGTATATGATAGATAGTTCTTTTATGACAACTATTCCAGATAGTTGGTGATTGCATCAATCTTTTCCAGTATTACCATTAAATAATTTATGAAATGAAACTAAAAATGTAAGATTAGGTTGAATAACCTGTGATAAAGATGATTACCTAACAAATAAAAATGGTGAATATTATAATATGCCCATATTAAATAAAAATAAACCTCTTTATTTTATGGTTATGCATACTTGAGCTTATCAAGAAAACATAAGTGGTTATGGAATATGATGACTTTCACATTGTCAGCTTGATTGAGAAAAAATACTTGTTTTAAAAGAAAATTGAGAAATAGAAGTTTTTTTTGATTGAAATGATACAAAGGAAAGATTGAAAACATTAGGTTATGAATAAAAATTAAAGTTATTACATTTGAAAAATAAAGAGCGAGTTTAGTTAATAAACCATCAAAAATGAAAGAATGATTTATACTAAAAAAGTTTGAAATATTTAATTGGTGAACTTTTGACTCTGAGATTGAAACTTTTTACTTAAATGAAGATATAACTGTAGTGTCTGGAGATAATTGAAGCTGAAAATCAACAGTAGTTGATGCATTGGTTTCTTTACTAGTGCCATGAAAAG
>DIUG01000047.1 GCA_002422305.1 Patescibacteria group bacterium UBA6164
TCCACAGATTTTAGGTAATTACCTATATAAGCAATCATTCACTTATTATTTGTAAATTTTTTAGATTTGGATTATCTATTTTTAGTATTTTGATATAATCATATATTTCTTTCCAATCATTTTTTTGCTCTACATTGAACTTGATAGTTTTTGGGATTTTGAAATCCTCTTTTTCTAGAAAATTGTAAAGTTTATTTTTTAAATGAATAGTTTTTACAAGATCTGTTTCTATATAGTTTTTAAATCAAACTTTGTTTAGAAAATAAAGTCATCTAGGGGAAAATCAAGATCAAAATTCAAGTATAATAGTATCCTCTTGTTTAATTTTTTCTTGTAAAATAGAATCAATTAGAGATCATCTAGCTTCAATTATACTTGAAAAACTAAGGGATGAGATAAGTTTTCATTTTTCTTTTCAAAATACATTATCAAAACCATCCCATCTTTTTTTTAGGTCATCAAAGCTAAGATTTGATATAGATAATAAAAATTTTATTATTTCCTCAGATGAAAAATAATTTATAAGGCTTCTAAAAAAAGCTGTGAGAGTAAAAGTTTCAGCAAGAAATTTGTAGTCTTTTAGATTATTTTCAAGCATTTATATTTTTATTAGATTTTATTATTTGCGATATTATAATGATATTATTTATTAATTCAAAAGAAAAATATTCTATCATCCCGTTTAAAATCTGACCACTATTTTTAAGTAATTATCAAAAATTTTTTAGTTATTTATTATGATAAAGCCTTATCTAATATATCTCAAAATTGATTATGAGAAACTAATGCATGATTTCATATTTTATCTCAATGATAAAAACTTACTCCCGATGAATCTTTAGGTAAAGATGCCCATTTTTTAGATAAATTATATTGAAATTTAGATTTATCTAAGTTTCCAGATAAATATTTTTGTAATCATACTTCTTGCATTAATTTAGTAGCTAGATTATCCTGAAATTTTTCATCAAATTTTGTATTTGGATCTATATTATATCTTTTAATCATATCTTTTAAAGTATTTTGCATAAATTGATATTTTCAAATTGCTGATGATCATGTTACAATTGCATGCCTTTTTTGATATTTTAAAACATCTATTAAACTCATTTCAGTAAATTTAATAGTATTTTGTCATCATTTTCAATATATAGCATTATAATTTCAATTCGTACCTTCAGCTATAGATAAAAAATCTAATAATCATTTTACTCAATTAGGTAATTTTCAAATATCTATAGATTTATTTTTTCATCAATCATTAAATCATTTTTCAACACTATGCTGTTCATACAATTTATTTATATATTCATTAACACTTTTTCAATCAGTCGAAGTAATAGTTAAATTTTCTTTATTAAATTTTAAATTTTCAGATAAATCAGAAATAAGTCAATTTAATAGTTCAATATCACTAATAGAAGAAAATGGTATTTTTATAGAACTCTTATCATTTTTTGCTAAAGTTTCTCAACTTAACCACTTTAATATTTCTGTAGATCTAACATCTTTAAATCTATCAAAACTTGATTTTTTATATTCTTCAATTTCATTTTTATCTTGAATACTATTTTCTGAAACAATTTTAATTTTATAATTATTATGAATCGGTAAATATTCTCAATTAGAATTATAGTATCATGGTCTAGGATTATGTCATCTAATTCATCTAATTCAATTAATTTCTATTTCACTTATTTTATTTATATCTAATAAATCTCCTGCTCATATTATATTATCAATTTCTTTATTTGTTCAAAAATTTACAACTAATTCATCTCATACTTTTAATAATTCTTTTGATACATTTCATTTTTCAGATATTAAAAACAGTTTAGATATATCATAATTTTCTTCTTTCATCATATAAACATCTCATGCTGAAAGAAAATCTATTCATCACCTTTCAATAGCTTCTTTTACTGCTTGTCTAGATTCTAATCTAACAGTATCTAATTTATCTTTTAGAAGAGAGTCACCTGCCTTTTCATATAATAATTCTCTTTTTTTTCATTCAGTAATAGTTTTTCAATCATACTGTACTTCTTTTTCTAAATCAGAATTAACATTCTCAGTTAAATCAACACCTTCAATCTCCTCAACTGGTAATATCTTTTTAATTTCATTATTTATTTCATTCAATAATTCTTTTAATTGTTTAGAAATTCATTCTTCTTTTCAAGATAATCACTTTACCTCTTCTTGATATTTTTTCACTTTTTCAGCTAATTCTTGAAATTCTTTATCTTTTGGATCTCAATCTTTTAATAATCTAGTTCTTAGATTAGATTCCATTTTTCATATAAAACTTTTTGATGATTTTAAAGTTTCAAGTTCTTTTTTTAATGATTCTATTCTTTCTTGTTCCGGAGTTAAATCTTTTTCCTCTATATTCTCTTGAACTAATTTATTTTCTTTTACACTAAAAGCTTGCTCACTTAATCCAAAAAATAATAATTGTAAAAAACTTTTTCTTAATTGTTTAATTATGTACATAAAAAATTAGTAAAAATATAAAATATTCTTACTAATTTTAACATATTTAAAATTTTATAGCAAATTTAATTGGTATATTTTTTTTATTACTATCAATTACTATAAAAATTTATTATAATATTAAATTATAATACTTTGAAATTTAATCTAAGTAAACTTTCATCAGCTTCTATTAATTTCACCTTCACACTATCTCATAATCTATATTTCTTTCAAGTAAATAAATCTAAATGTTGTTTTAAATCATCTAAATATTCAGTCCTTGGTAATTCTACAAATCATTCAGCTGTATCTTTTAACAAAACAAAAAATCATTTAGGAATAACTCAATTTATTATTCAATCAAATTCTTCTCAAATCTTATTTTTATAATACTTAACTATAAAATAATCCCTAACTTTATATTCTAATTTCTCGGCCTTTCTTTCTTTATCTGAAGTATGTTTTGCTACATCTTCTAAAATAGAATTATAATGATTTAATCTTTTTGCATCTAATTTATTATGTAATTTTTCTTTTATTATTCTATGAATTTGTAAATCTGGATATCTTCTAATAGGTGAAGTAAAATGACTATAAAAATTAAGTCCTAAACCAAAATGACCAAAATTTTCTTTACTATATATAGCCTTAGAAAGAGTTTTTAAAATAGATTTTTCTAAAAATAATTTAGCTCATTCTTCCATTTTAGAAACATATTTTAATAAATTATCAATTTCCTTTGTATTTCATTTTTCAAGAATAAATTTTATTCAAAAAAGATTTAAAGTATTTTGTAAAGTAAGTAGACTATCTTCTTTTGGCTCTTCGTGTATTCTATATAAAAAAGGTAAATTTGAAAATTCTTTACTTACTGCCTCATTTGCACTTATCATAAATTCTTCTATAATTTTATTTGAATCATATCTCGTATATTCTTTTATACTTTCAATATTTCAATCATTATCTAATAAAATTTTAGTTTCAGGAAAGTCAAAGTTTAATATTCAATTATTATTTCTATATTTTGTAATTTTTTCCTTTAATTCATTTGATATTACAATAGCTTGAATTAATTTATGAGTAATTTTTCATCCAAATAATAATTTTATCTCTTCTAATAAATTCATTCAAACAGTTTCTCATAAAATGTTATTTTTTTTTGACTTTTTTATTATTTCATCTACTTCTTTATAAGTTAATCTAAAATTACTATTAATAATTGATTCATATACTTTTTGTGATTTTATTTTTCAATTATTTCAAATAATCATTTCACAAGTAAGAGTAAATTTTTCTGTATATGGATTCAAACTACATAAATCATTACTAAGTTTTTCTGGTAACATAGGTATAACTCTATCTACTAAATAAATAGAAGTTGCTCTTTTATAAGCCTCTTTATCAAGTAAATTATTTTCTGTTACATATTCTGAAACATCTGCAATATGAACAAATAATTTATAATCTCATGAATCAAGTTTTTCTATAGAAATAGCATCATCTAAGTCTTTTGCATCATCTCAATCTATTGTAAAAGTAAATAAATTAGTTAAATTTTTTCTTGCTCCTCTCTCAGCCTCTCAAAAAGACAAAGAAGAATCTACAATCTTGTTTATTCTAATTTCTCCTTTTGAATTAATTTTCTCTGCAAATTTTAAAATTTCATCACTAAATTTTATTCTAGCTCATCATTCTACAATTAGAGATAAAATATCTATTTTTTTATCTCATTTTTTTCATAATATCTCTTTAATTTCTCATTCAGGATTTTTTCATATCCAATCTGTAACATGAACTCAAACTATATCTCTATCTTTTGCATTCATACTTTTTTTTCATGCAACAAAGATATCATTTTTTATCTGATAATTATTTGGTATGACAAATCAAAAAGTTCAACTTTTTCAAAGTCTATATTCTCAAACTATTAATTCTATTTTTCTCTCAATAATATTAATAATTACAGCTTCATCTTTTCAATTAAATTTTTTTATATAAGCTTCTACTTTATCTCAATCTAAAGCTCAATTTTTATTTTGTGAAAAAACAAAATAACCTTTTTCTAATCAATCAATATCTATAAATCAAAAGTCTCCTTTTCACTGAGAATATATTCATATTATTTTAATTTCATTAAAGTCATTTTTATAATTATTTTTATCATTAGAGAGTGGAAATCATTTTTTTTCTTTTTTACTATTTTTTTTATATCTTTCTTTTTTATTATTTTGTCAAATGATAATATTTTTTTTGTTCATTTAATATTTATAATTAAAATAATCACTTATTTAAATAATTTTTAAAATTATCTTTAAAAAATTATTTATTAGTATAATTATACAAAATAATAAAAAATTTGCAAAAAATAACTTTTATACTATAATCACTAACACACAATAAATATGTGTTATATGGGGCCACCTTTGGTGGTTCCACCATATTAAAATAAGCCTAGATGGTGGAATTGGTAGACACAGGGGACTCAAAATCCCCCGGCTTCGGTCGTGAGGGTTCGATTCCCTCTTTAGGCACCAAATATAGTTTTATAAATCTTAAACTAGAATTAAAATAATAAGCAATACTTTTAAAGTTCTTTGACTCTAAATAAGTAATGCTTATTTTTATTCTTAAAAAATTTATAAAATAATACTTAAATATTACATTTTTAACTAAATATGATTTCTCTATATTTTTATATTTATTTCTATATTTATATCATCTCAACCATTTGGATTTTTTATTTTAAATTTATTTAATCAAGGTTGTATATAAATAGTTTTTTTTCTTTCTGCATTTTCTAAATGTTCTTTTACTTTTTCAAAAGCAACTTTTGGAGTAGTATCAGCTTTTATTAAATAATCATCTGCTCACATTTTCATAGCTTCTTCTATTTTATCTTTATCTACTATATTTGTAAAAATAATTATTTTACATTTTGAAGAAGTTTGAGATTTTATTACTTCAAGTGTTTCAAATCAATTCATTGTTGGCATCATTATATCTAGCAAAATAATATCTGGATTAAATGTTGCTAATTTAGATACTCCTTCTAAACCTTCATATGCTGATTCTACCTCATATCATTCTTTTATAAATTTTAAAGCATACATTTCATTTAAAACCTTATCATCTTCTATTATTAATAATTTTTTATTCATAACATTATCTTAAATACTAAAATATATAATATATATAACACATTTATTTTTTATAAATTATTATTTAAAATAACTCTATTATTAATAATTTTTTTTATTTTTTCTAATAATTCTGGATATTTTTTTGTTAAACTATTTATAGAAAATCCTAAAATAACAATTAATTCACAATCAATTTTAGCTGTAGCAGTTGCCATTCTTTTATTTGTTTTTCAAAACAAAGCCATTTCTCACAAAATTTCTTCTGCTGAAACTTCTCAAAGAATTATTTTTTTTCAATTATTAATCTTTGATATCTCAATATTTCATTCTTTTAATAAATACATAGCTGATGCTTCATCTTGATCATAAAATAATACATCTCAAGCTTTTAAGTGTTTTTCTTGACAAAATAAAGATAAATCTTCTTTTTCTTTTTCTGTAAGATTAGATAATAACTTAATTCAATCTATTATAGACATAATAATTATTTAATATTAATAAATATATACTAAAAAATATTTTAAAAACTAAACAATCTAAATTTATCATTTTCATAATTTTTATCATTCCTACGAAGTATAGAAATACATTAAAAGTATAAATATATTTAATTAAAATATTTTTCAATATAATTAAATATAATGATAACATTTTATTAATTATTAAGCAAATTTTTTGATATTTTTTTTTATTTTTTCAAAATAATAGTAATAATTTTAACATAAATTTTATTTAGGTGAGATTTTTCTGTAAGGAATTCAAATCTACATTTCTTACTTTAATATTTTAACATAAAGATTTTAATTATCTTTTAAATTTTTCCTTAAATATTTCCATAATAATCTCATCATGAAATTCTCAAAAAATATAATTATGTTTTTTAAATCTTCATACTTCAATAAATCAAAGTTTATCATAAACCTTTTTTGCTCTTGTATTTTTAGAATTTAATCTTAAATAAACTTTATTTAATCATAATACATCAAAAACATATTTCAAAATTAAGTAAATTGACTCTGTTCAATATCATTTTGATAAATTTTTTTCATCAGTTATAACTATTCATAATTCAGTATGCATATTTCTAAAATCTATTTTCATCAAAGAAATATTTCAAATTACTTTTTTATCTTGATTTATAAAAATAGAGAAAGTTAATTGTTCTTTATTTTTATTCAAATTATCATAATATTTTTCTTCGGCTTCTTTTGATATTATTGATCAAAACATAAGTCATAAATAAGATTGTATTTCTATATTATTTATTCATTTATACCATATTTCTATATCTTGTTTTTCAGGAACAATAAGAGAAATTTTTTCTCAATTTATTACAATAATTCTTTTATTCATATTATTTTATCAAAAACTAAATTATAATATTTTATCAAAGCATTTCGAAATTATGGACTTAAAAGCCCGCTTAGTTGTCTTACACCTTATCCATGTGCTATCACTTCTGATCCGAACAGCCTTGTTGGTAGCTTCATTACTGAAGTTAAATTAAGTATAAACTAAATATGTATTTTTTCAATATTATTTTTTACATGTTTATCTATCGTCTCGTTTCAAATCCGACCACTTTTAGTTAGATCATAATCATGACTTAAAAACTCATAAAAATGTCAGTTGATAGTAATCCTAAATCTAAATAAAATCACTACGGAGTAATTTTATTTATTTTAAATTTTTTTCATTATACTAAAAAATATAATATTTTTAAGATATTAAAATTTAATATTTTTTTAATATCAATACAAAAAAAACAAAAAATTTTTAAAAAACAACTTTTTAGAGTATAATAGATAAAATATTAATTGCTAAAAATGAAAAAATGAAAATTTGATTAGATTTAAGATTTATCGGAGAAAATATATATTCTACTTTCATTCTAGAATTATTAAAAGATCTTATAGAAAAAGATGAAGAAAATGTTTATTTAATATACTTAAATAAACCTATAGATTGATTTTTTTTTCCAAATGTTATTTTTAGAAATATATGAATAAAAAATGGTAGTCTAAAAGAACAAACTAAATATTTAAGAATACTTAATAGTGATAAAAATAATTTAATGATTTTTTTTAATCATTTTAAACCTATTTTATATGTATGAAACTATTTTATACTATTATCATCACTAAAAGATATTTATTATAGTAATTTTAGTAATTATTTTGATAAATATTTTTTCTTATACTTACTGGAAAAAAATCTAAAAAAATCTAAAAAAATAATTTGTTTTGATAAAAATACAATTGATGAATTAATTGAAAAATTTAATATTGAAGAAAAAAAAATAAATATTATACAATGATTTTTCCCAAATATTAATAATGATGAAATTGTAGAAGATTTTAAAATAAATATAAAAACAAAATATGGTATTAAAAATGATTTTTTTATTTATTCTGGTTGAGAATGAGTAGAAAAAAATTATGAAAAATTAATGTATGTTTTTAAAAGATTAAAAACTGATGGTCATAATATTGATTTAATTTTTTTATGAGAGAATATTTCTAGAAATATTCCTCTTAGAAATATTGTTATAAAATTAGAATTACAAAATAATATACATTTTATATGAATTTTAAAACAAAATGAAAAAACTTTATTTTATAAAGAAGCTTTTTGAGTTTTATTTCCTAGTTTATATGAACCTTTTCCTTTTAGGTTAAGTGAAGCTATTAATTTTAATTCACCTATAATATCTAGTGATTTAAAAAATATTAAAAATATTTTTTGAGATTCAATAAAATATTTTTCTGCAATATCTGTAAATAATATGTATGAAAAAATAAAAAATTATATAAATACGAAAGATATAAAAAAGTTTGATTTTAAACAAAATTATGAAAAGATAAAAATAAAATACTCAAAACAAAATACAGTAAATGAATTATTAGAAATAATTAAATAAAAATAATATTTCTTAATTACATAAAAATAATATTTCTTAATTACATAAAAATAAATAAAATAAAAGAATGTATATGAAATAACTATAAAAATATGAGTACTTTAACAAAAAGAAATATAGAAATATTAAAAATAATAGTAGAAGAATACTTAGAAACTTGAGAAGTTTTAGGTAGTAAATTATTATTACAAAAATATAACTTGTGAGTAAGTCCTGCAACTGTTAGATTAGATATGGCAAAACTTGAAGCTTTAGAATTAGTATATCAACCCTATAACTCTGCTTGAAGATTACCTACATCTAAATGATTAAGAGCATTTGTTAATTATTTGATGCAATCTAGTCCTGATTTTTTTCTATATAAAACAAATTCTCAAATATGAGAAGAAAAAATTGAAGAATTATCGGATTATATTCATAAAATTACATTCGAATTAGCAAAAAATACTTCTGAAATATCTTTTTTTATTTTACCAGAAAAAAATATACTTAAATATTCTGGAACTTGAATATTTTTAGAAGAAAATCATAAAAGATTGTGAGATTCTATTTTCTCTATAATAAAAATGCTTGAAGATAAATTTAGTTTTATAAAATTTATAAAATCATTTCCTATAAATTCTGGAATAAATTTATTTATATGAGAAGAAAATATACTTCCTTTTTTAAAAGATTATACAATAATATTAAAACAAGTTAATATTAATTGAAATATATGATATATTTGAATTATATGAAGCTTGAAAATGAATTATAGTTTTAATATAAGTGCTGTAAGATGAATAATATAAAAAGCTTAGCAATGCTAAGCTCTTTATATTATTCATCTTACTATAAATATTTACTACAAACTTCTGTTAATTTATCTATTTGTTGAACTCAAACCATAGTTTCTACAGCTTGACCATCTTTAAATACAATTAATGTAGGAATAGACATAACTCTAAATTGTCCAGCAATTTCTGGATTTTCATCAACATTCACCTTAGCAACAACCATTTTACCATCCATTTTTTTAGAAAAATCTTCTAAAATAGGTAGCATCATTTGACATGGACCACACCATTCAGCCCAAAAATCCACTATAGTAACTCAAGTATTAATAGTTTCTTCAAAGTTTTCTTTATTTAATGCAATTGACATATTTTTTTAATTATAAAATAAACTGTTAAACAATTATATAAAAAAAGTTTAAAAAAGCAAAAATATCTAAATTTTATTTGTTAAAAAACCTCAAAAGATATCTTTAAAAACCTTAATTGCAAGTTCTTGATTTATAAAAAATGGTGAAGTAGAAACCGTAATAACTGAAGAATTTCTTAGAATATCTAAAATAACTTTTTTCTTTAATTCATAATCTATATAATCTAAATCTGGTTGAAAAAAATCTAAATCTAAATTAAAAATTATATTTCAATTTTTAATATATTTTTTATCAATTCATCCATTTCTAATATAATCTAATAAATTAGATTCATTTCTTATTTGAATAATTTCTGAAATTATTCATTCTTTTTTAGCTGGAATAATATAATCTCAAACATTTAATACATAATTTGTAAAATCAAAAACTTTATTTAAATCATAACTATCCGGCTTATTTAAGTATTTATTATTATCTCTAGTATCAGAATGTTCATCTATATGGATTAATATATTTTCATCTCATATTACTCATTGACTTCTAGATAAATACCAAAAATAAAATGCATGATTATGATTATCAAAAAGATAAATATCTTTATTTTTACAAATTAATTTATAAAAATTTTTTAATCAATAATTACTAGAAAGATTACCATTAAAATCATAATCTTCAAATACGATTTCATTTCATAATTTTATTTGTTCTAAATCATCTATCTCTATAAGATTTGTAACATAAAGTTGTTTATTATTTCTTTTTTCATATGAAAAAGCATTATTTCAAACAGATTTATTTATATAAAATGGTTTTTTATACATATATTAAATTTATAAAATAATAAATCATTTCTCTATATTTTTCAAATACTTTTATATTTTCACCTTGTAAATTCAATAATCTATTTTGTGTTAATTTAAATTCTGAAACCAAATCATCACTTATATTTGTTCAAATTATTTTTTCTAATTTTTTTATTTCCTCTTTATTTCAAGATATATTTTTAAATAAACAATAATTTAAATAAATCAAATAATATAAATTATTTCTTATAATTTTATTTTCTTCTAAATATTTATCTACATAATTTTTATCAACTTTTTTAAAAAAAATTTCTAATGCTTTTTCACTAAAATAATCAAAATCATTTTTTAAAATAGAAATTGTTAATATTTTATATTTTTTTATATTTAATTCATCTGAAATTAAATCAAATATATACTCATCTAATCAAGAAGTATTAAAAATACTAAAAAAATCATTTAAAAATTCATTACCTATATTTCAATCACAAAAAATATCTATTTGAAAACTAGGTAATGAATAATTATCTACATTATTAAACTTTATTATTCTAATATATCAAGTTTTAAACTCTAAATTAGTTATTTCAAATAATTCTTCTTTTTTACTTTTTATCATAATAAAGATTTCATTGTAAATCATTGTTTTTCTTATTTCTTCTATTATTGAATTACATTTTGAACTATCATATTTTGAATTTTCTAAAAATGGTAAATTTAATTTATAAACAGTTATAATATTTTTCATTATTTGTATTTAATTAAAAAGAACGAATAAAATCGTCCTTTTAGTAAAATTTTTATTTTAGTTTTTATTCTAAAATCAATTTATCTGAAATTTTATTTCAAGTTTCATTTACTTTTTTTTCTGAAATAACTTTATTTCAAGTTTCATTTACTTTTTTTTCTGGAGATATTTTAGTCAAAAATTCATTTACTTTTTTTTCTCAAATAATATTTTTTGCTGATTCTATCATAGCTCATATATTTGATCATCATCTAGAACTAAATAAATCCATAAAATTTTTAACTCATTCTCATCAATTTTCTCAAGTAGATATAACTTTTATATCAGCCTTAGATAAAGCTTTTGCTTTTTCTAAATCAACAATTTCTGATAATTTTACTTCAAGTTCTTTTTTCATAAAATCAATTGAAGTAGGAGTAAACATATTTAAAGCTTCTGCCATTTGTTTTTTATTTTTAGCATGAGCAGTTCAAATATAATCTATTTCTTTTGCTTTTGCTAATCAAATAGATTCTAATTTATTACTTTCTGCTTCTGCTTCAAGTTCTACTCTTGCTTTATCAGCTAGAGCTCTTAATTCAACTTTTATTCTATCTGCTTGTGCTTCCAATTCTATTTTTTCTTTTCAAGCCTCAGTATCAATTATTGTTTTTTGTTTTTGTTCATTTGCTTTTATTAACTCTATATTTTTAGATATTTCTGCATTTTTTTCTAATTCTAATTGTTTGATAGATAATTCTTTTATTTTAGTTTCTTTTTGTGTTTCATATAATTTTTGTCTTGCTTCTTCTTTTTGTACAGCTAAAACTCTTTCTTTTTCTATTTCTTGATTTTGAGTTAATTTATCATTCTCTATCTTTTTTAAATTCGCTTCTCTTTCAGCATCTGAAGAAATAATATCTGCAATTGATTTTGCTTTTGATGCTGATGATCTTGCTTCTGATCTAGCATTTTCTTCTGCTATTTCTGCATCTCTTTGATTTAATGCTACTTCTTGTCTAGATTCTGCTTCTATTAAAGATTTTTTCTTCATCATTATATTTGTAACTACTTCAGAATCTTCACTATCTTTTATATCCATAAATTCAACATTTTTCAAATCTATTCACCAAGATTTAACTGCATCCCAAATTTCTTCATAAAATTGCTTTTTTATTTCTGTTCTTGATTCCATTATTTCAACTATATCCTTTGATGCAAGTATTTTTCTTACAACTCATTTTAAAGTTTCATTTAATTGATCTCTCAATTCTTCTATCGAATAAACTTTTTGTGCTGCTAATTCTGGATTTTTTATTTCAAAAAATGCTGTAATATCTACTTGAAATGGAACCTTTCATATATCATAAGCTTTATAATCAGTCAATTGTAATGCAAATATACTAAGTGGTAATTTTTGAACTGCTACTCAAACAATAGGCACCCAAGAAGGCCAAGCTAAATAAACATTTCATCATTCCGAATCTTTTCAATAAGAAATAGATTTTTTTCATTTTTGAACTACATGTGCTTCATTTGTAGGAACAACTTTTCTAAGCTGAGTAATAATATAAAATATAAAAAAAGCTCCGATAATTCAAATAACATAACTAAAACTAAACATAAATAAATAGTAAAATAATAAAATAATAGTTCTTTTCCATTAACAAATTTAAGTATATTATATACTTAAATTTTTGTCAAAAATTATAGGCTTTTTCTTAATAACAGGAAAATAATCAAAAAAAATTGGTAGTATGTCAAAACATTTTG
>DIUG01000031.1 GCA_002422305.1 Patescibacteria group bacterium UBA6164
GAAATGGTTATGCCTGGTGATAATGTTCAAATGACTGTTAAATTACAATCTCCTATTGCAATGACTGAATGATTAAGATTTGCTATTAGAGAAGGTGGTAGAACTGTTGGTTCTTGAGTTGTTGCTAAAGTTATAGCATAATTTTTTACTTAATGTAAACTAATAAACTTATTATTATAAACCTTTCTTTTTACTTTTATCCCCTTATTGAGGTGAAAAGGTTAAAAAGAAGAAGAATAATAATAAGTAATTAGATTATATTAAATAATTTATATTTATTATTATATTTATATATTTATAATGTCTGCAAAAAAAACTACGACTAAAATTAGAATAAGTGTTAAGTCTTTTGACCACAGATTACTTGATGATGCTGTGAAAAAAATTGTTATGATAGCTAGTGATTCTTGAGCAAAAGTGGTTGGTCCAATTCCTCTTCCAACTAAGATTGAAAAAATTACAGTTAATAGATCAACTTTTGTTAATAAAGATGCTAGAGAACAATTTGAAATAAGAAGACATAGAAGGTTAATTGATATTTTGGAACCTTCTGCTAAGACTATGGAACTATTACAAGATATATCTATTCCAAATGGAGTTGGTATTGAAATTAAAGCATAAGAATGAAATTTTAAAATTTCAAATGATAATGAATAATGAATAGTGAATAATATTTTATTTGTCTTGAATTATGAATTATTAATTATTATTTATTAATTAATATTAAAATGTCTAGAGTTTGTGAAATAACTTGAAAAAAAACAGCTGTAGGTAATAATAGATCTCACTCATTAAGAGCTACTAAGAGAAAATTTTATCCAAATTTATTTTATAAAAATATTAAAGATCCAGAAACTGGTTTAGTATATAAAATAAGAGTTTCAGCTAAAGGTTTAAGAACATTAAGAAAACATTGAGTTTTATAAAAAAATACATAATCCTATAATTTTACCTTTAATATGGTAAAGGATATAGTGTTTTTGCCCAGATGGTGGAATTGGTAGACACGCGGGACTTAAAATCCCGTTTCCTCGGAAGTGCGGGTTCGATTCCCGCTCTGGGCACCATTAAATAATAAAAAACTTTTCTCTTTGAGAAAAGTATTATAAAGAATAAAGGAAAAAATATATTATAAATAATTAGAAAATGTTAAAAATAAGATTATCTAGAGCTGGAAAAAGAAATATGCCATTTTTTAGAGTAGTTGTTACTGAACACACTTCAGCTGCTAAGCACGGTTATAAAGAAGTATTAGGTTTTTATAATCCAATATCTAAAGATTTTAAAATAAATGATTTAGATAAAGTAAAAACTTATGTTTCTCATGGAGTTCAATTTTCTCCAAGAGTAGAAAAACTTTTAAAACTAAATAATATTTCTATATAATATTAAATCCTTCAATTTTTTATGTTGAAGGATATTATTTTTTAATATAATAAATATGAAAGAAATAGATTTTTTAAAATTTATAATTGAAAATTTAGTTGAAAGTAAAAATGATATTTTAATTGAAAAAATAGAAGATGAGTTAGGTGTTTTATTAACTTTAAAAATTAATAAAGCTGATATGTGAATTATTATTTGAAAATGATGAAATACAATTAATTCAATAAGGACTTTATTAAGACTTTTTTGAATGAAAAATAATAAAAGAGTGAATTTAAAAGTTTTAGATTAATAATTAAACTAGATTATGATTATAAATACAGTTAATGCTTTTAATGAAGGCTCATCAATATTTTGAGCGAGTATTGAATTTTGAGATTTTATATTGTTAGCTATATCATTATTTGTTTTATTTTCTTGAATTTTTTCTATAGTATTTATATTGTGGTGAGGTTTATTGTTAATACTATCAGGATGAAAAGATGATAAAATAAAACCAGCTATTAATACTATTAGATATGCTGTAATAGGTATAGTGGTAACAGTACTAACTATTTTTGTTTTTCCTATTTTATGAAAATTATTATGATTAGATGTAGAAAAATATGCTGAACCTAAAAGAATTTTTGAAAAAATAGAAGATCTTTGAAATAAGATTTTTTGAACTAATTCTAGAAAAATAAATATACAATATGATAATATTGATAATATTCCATCTGATTTTTCTGATTTATAAAAAGATATTATTACGGCTTTTTTTCATCCAACAGAAAAATAGAATGATTAAAATTGATTAGTTTAGTTGAATATAAAGCCTAATTTAGTTACTAAAAAATACAAAAAAGTTTAATTTAAACTTTTTTGTATTTTTTATATTGTATTTTTAGTGAGAAAAATGATAAAATTGAACTGCAAAATAGCTTAATTTTTAATCAAATTTCTCATGAACATTATAGCTAATATTAGAAAAATACTAAATTTAAATTGGAAAAAAGTAATGGTGTTTAATTTTACTGATGAATTTAATAAAACTATTTACTCAATTAGATGAAAATATACAAGAGTTTGTTGTCCAACTTGTGGCTTAAAAACAAGTAAAAGAAAATGAAAACAATTACATAAATAGAAACAAACAATAAAACATATGCCTTTTGCTTGAAATAAAGTAATAGAACTAGAATTACATAAAAGATGTTTTAGGTGTCTAAATTGCAAAAAAAAGTTTTTATGAAAAATTTGAATTTGAAAGTGAATATTGAAATTATACTAAGGACTTTGAAAAATATGTAGTATGGATTTTTACAAGAGTCTTGGGCATTAAAAGAAGATTTTATGGATGCTATGGATAATTTAGATATGATTGAAATTGATAGAATTAGAGATGATTGTTTAGCTAGTGAACATTACAGGATTAAACAATTTTGAAGAACCATAAATAGATGGTATCTTTGAATTAAGTGATTTTGTGAACATTCTACTCTACTTTTAAATTTACTAATGCTTTTACTGAATGTGCTAATAATCTTTGTAAAGTTGCTAAAAGACAATCTTCATTGATTCAAATTTAAAGATATGTATATCAGAAAATTAACTGCTAAATTTTGTTACAAAAACCTTACTATTTAACTATATTTTTTCTGTTGGATGAAAAAGAGCCATAAAAAAATAAGAAAAATTAGCTTTTCTTACTTTTTATTAAATTTGTGTTATTTAATATTTTTTATCTTGTTATTTATTCTTTATAAATTCCAATTAAGAAAATTTTGTATAAAATAAATCCTATAGTAAAACCTAGAGTATTTAATAGAATATCATCAATATCTGTAACTTTATAATTGAAACCTAACAATGATGAAATTGCAAATTGTGTTATTTCTATTAAAAATGATAACAATATTCACAATGATAAAGCTTTTTTAAAAATATTAATATTTTTAAAAATAAGTGGTATAAAAAATCACATTGGAATAAAAAGTACTATATTTCATATAATTTGTTTCATTTTTATCATATAACTTAAATTATCATTAGATAAAATATCCGTAATAGATTTAAGATGTATGAAATTATTATTTCCGTTTGCATATATTCAAATTTCTTTTAGTCCCTGAATTGGAATTGGAAATATGGTCACAGCAATAAGAGATATCATATAAAAATAAAAAAGAGTGTATAATATAATTTTCTTTATACTTACTTTTTTCCATATTATATAGACAATAAAAAGTATATAAATTGGAATGGAAATAATATATAAAAATTCATAATCTAGCATATATTAATTTTTGTTAATAATTTTTAATTGTTACATTATTATCTGTTAATGTAACACCATCATTTGCTTTACTAAGGAAAAAATAATAATTTCCAGCACCAACATTACTCCAATTAGCAGTTCAATTACTATCTCTTAAAAGAGTAACCATTCCAATATAATCGTCAATAAACTTATCTCTATAAAGTGAAACAGAATAATTTTTATTTGTTGGTGGTTTAAATGATGATGTTGCATTAGAAGAATTAAATCTAATATTATTACCATCAAAGTAACGAGATGCTCATGTTACGCTAACAGAAAATTGATATGAAGTTGTATAACTACTTGCATATGCTGTTGCTAACATTGATAAAGTAACAATCGTTACAGAACAAAAAGCGGAGATTTTTTTTATGTTGATTTTCATTATATATTTTTAATAAAATAAAATAAACTAATTAACTAATAAGTAACAATTAATTTTCATAATATATATTATTCATTTTTATTATATTTATGTATTCGAATACATGATGAATATATATAAAAAAAAAACAAGTGTCAAATAAAAAAATATTGTTTTTTTAACTTTGTATCGTCCCACTCAAATCCGACCAGTTGATAAGGTTAAAAAACAGCATGATAAAGAGCAAAACAAGTCAAAAAAACAGAATAATTTTTTTTACTAAAATTTATATAGATTAACTATGGCTTATTAATGACATTTAAATAGAAATAAATAATTATCAAAAAATAGAAAAAATTAGTTGTAAAAACTAAATAAAAACTATATATTTTAACAAATAATTATTTATCTATGATCGATATGAAAATAACAAGATTAAGAACCAATCTAAAAGAAACATGATATACGAGTGAAAAAGAAAAATATAAACACTGATTTGAAATATAAAATCTATGTATTTAGCTATGAAAAATGTTACTAAAAAGTGGACTTGAAATATCCCTCATTGGGGTAAAATGTACTCTCAATTTAAGATTTATTTTGATAGTAGATTTTAGTATTATATTATTTTTAAAAAGTAATTACTTTATTTTATTATATTCATAACAAAAAAAGTAGAATGTTTTTTTTACATTCTACTTTCTAGGGGGCATATCATTACAAGATTTTTTCTTATAATTACTATATAATTTATTATACAAAATTCTATTTACACACTTTTTTGTATACTCCCATAGATAAAATAATAATAATTTAAAACCCGATTTATAAATTTAAATTAGCAGCAACTTTTTGAGAACTACAAATATGAGATATAATTCAAGTTGACTGGACTAAAGATTGAACTATAGATCACTCAATGGTTGTAAGAAGTAAATATTGAACTAGCACTAGCCAAATATATGTTACATATCATTCAACAGACACCCCTAATAGACAATTATCAAATTTAATAAACGAATATCCTAATGCAAGATATATATGATGGAAAGTAATATATTAAAATATTGTATGAAAATTATTAGAATATTTTATACATTATAATTGTATTATTAACTATAATACTAATTTATTCTAAATTAAGTACTCCAAAAAGTGATTTGTATTTAAATAAATTTTTGAATCAATTTCACAAAATACCTAAAGATGCACCTTCAACTGTAGAGTAAAGAAACACCTATTTTAAAATTAGGTGTTTCTTGTTTTTTATCCAACTCCAACTCATCATTTTACTAAATATCACAATATGTATTATACTTGCTATCTTTTTTTGACTTTTTTCTCTATTTGAAGCTAAAAAATAATCCTTTTTTTGATGATTATTTTTTTTGATTTATAATATTTTTAAAAAAATATGCAATTTTTTTGACAAAACTATTTTAAATATGTTATCATATCTATGTTTGATGGAAAGCTTAAATTTAATTAAGTAATTTGTATGCATACAAACATTATTTTATTTTCATAACCTTTAATGGTATGACAAAAACAAAAACAAAAAAAGCTATTGCATTAGCTTGAATATTAGCTATTTCTGCTACAAATTTTAGTAATACTTTTGCAGATATACAAATAGGTACAGGTTCAGTTACAGGTTCTTGAGCATTTGATACTTCTATTATGTGGGATGAAACTTTTACAGATGAATCAGCATCAGGTTCTATTTCTGGTATAGAGGTTACAGCAAGAGTATTACCAACTTTAACTATGGAAATTTCAAAAAGTGCTATTAATTTAGGTGATTTAGTTGCAGGTGTTACTTCTACTGGTTGATTATTTATTGAAATAGGTACAAATGCTAAATCTGGTGTATCAATTACTGCTAGATCTTGAAGTGGTTGATTAACTAATACTAGTGATAATAGTATAAAAATAAATAACGAAGATTCAGACGGGGAATCTTATAAATTTAATTCAAATACAAATACAACTAACGATTCTAGTTCTTGAGATTTTGAAGCTACATGATTAATTTCTACTGAAGTTAATGAAAACACAACTGAACATACTATTTATTCAAGTAATAAACCTGAAAGTACAGATGGTATTAATGATGTAGAATTTGTAGTATCTGCTGAAAGTACAGCTGAAACTCCAGCATGAGAATATGAAGATACTATTACTTTTACAGTTACAGGTAATTTTTAATTAAAATATAAAAATAAAAAAAGTTTGATAAACTAAATACATAAAAATGAAAAAATTTTATTATATAAAAATGATATAATAAAATTTTTTCATTTTTTTTAAAAATAGCATATAATGTTAATAATAAATAATAACAAATAAATTAAATAATAATGAATAATTTTTTAATATCATTTTTTAGTATATTTATTTTATCAACTATTATATATATAGTTTATAAAATACTTAAATCGAAAGCAGATTATAAAAGAACTTTAGATCTTACTTTTTTAAGAATCACTCTTCCTAAAAAAAATAGTGAACTGGATGAAAGAAAAGAAACTACAAAAGATTTTAAAGAAATAATATGACTTATGGAACAACTTTTTTCTTCTCTAAAATCTATATATTCTAGAAAGATTTTAAAAAAAATATTATGACAAGATTTATTAAGTTTTGAATATATTGCACATGAAAATGAAATATATTTTTTTATAGTTATACCAAAAAATTATAAATACTTAATAGAAAAACAAATAAATTGATTTTATACAGATGCTATTATAGAAGAAACAACAGAAATAAATATATTCAAAGATAGAAAATATATAGAAACGACTTATTTAAATACATCAAAAGATTTTTTCTTTCCTATAAAAACATATCTAAAACTAGAATCAGATCCTATAAACAATATAACAAATTCTTTTTCTAAACTAGAAGAAGATGAATCAGCAGCTATACAAATAATTTTAAGACCAACATTAGATGATTGGCAAGGAGATTGTAGTAAAGCTAGTTCTGCTTTAATTAAATGAAAAAAAACTTGGTTTACACTTAATCCATTAAAAATAATTATTTGAATATTAAATATTATTTTAACAAATTCTGAAGAAAATGAAACTACTACTAATAATAATAATTCTGCACTTACACAAGATAGAGCTAAAACGGTAGATGAAAAATGAGATAAAACTGGATTTGAAACAATAATTAGAATAATAACAACAGGTAATAGTAAATCTATAGTAGAATCTGAACTAAACAATATAACTTCTGCTTTTACACAATTTTCTTATCCAGATTTTAACAAATTTACTAGCACTATTCATCATAATAAAAATGAATTAATAAAAAATTATATTTATAGATTTTTTAAAAAACCATATTATTTAAAAAAAATGATTTTAAATACAGAAGAATTAGCTTCTATATTTCATTTTCCACATATTAGATATAACCCTACACCTGAAATAAAATGGCAAAATTTTAAAATAGTAAAAGCTCCTTCAAATTTACCTAAAGAATGATTATTACTTTGATATAATATTTATAGGTGAGTAAAAAAAGAAATAAGAATGAAAACTGAAGATAGGTTTAGACATTTTTATGTTATATGACAAACTGGTACTGGTAAATCTAGTATTTTACAGGTAATGGCTAGACAAGATTTTAGAAATTGAGAATGAGTATGTATTATAGATCCACATGGTGATTTAGCTCGTGATTTAATGCCATTTATACCTAGAGAAAGGGCAGATGATGTAATTGTTTTTGATCCATCTGATTTAGATAGACCATTGTGATTGAATTTATTAGAAGCGGAAACTGATGAAGAAAAAGAATTAGTAGCAATGGATGCATTAAATATAATGATAAAACTTTTTGGTAGTGAAATATTTGGACCTAGAATACAAGATTATTTTAGAAATGCTGTACTTACACTTATGGATTATCCTCAATGATGAGCTATAACAGATATAGTAAGACTTTTTACAGATATTGATTTTCAAAAAGATAGAGTAAGATATGTAAAAAATCCTATAGTAAGAAATTGGTGGGAAAAAACTTATGCTTGAATGGCTGATAGAGAAAAACAAGAAATAATTCCTTATTTAGCAGCAAAATTTGGTCAATTTACGACTAATAAAATGATGAGAAATATTATATGACAAGTAAAATCTAGTTTTGATATTCTTGATATAATGCAAAATAAGAAAATACTTTTAGTTAATTTAAGTAAATGAAGACTTTGAGATTTAAATTCTAAACTTTTAGGTATGATGCTTGTTTCAAAAATACAAATGGCAGCTATGAGAAGAGATAGAATTAAAAAAGAAGATAGATCCGATTTTTTTCTTTATATTGATGAATTTCAAAATTATGTTACAGATTCTATTGAATCAATATTATCTGAAGCAAGAAAGTATAGGTTATCTTTAAATATAGCTCATCAATATTTATGACAATTAGAACAATCTGATGCTTTAACTAAATCTAGTTTAAATTTAAAACAAGCAATTTTCTGAAATGTGTGAACTGTTATGAGTTATAAAATATGACCTGAAGATTGAGAATTTATGGCAAAATATTTTGCACCTACTTTTTCAGATCAAGATTTAGTAAATATGGATAAATTTAAAGCAACTATGAAATTATCTGTAGATAATCAACCAACTATACCTTTTTCAATAATTCCAGTTAATCCATATTTAGAAATAGGTGAAGAAAAATTAGCAAAAGCATATATAGAACTTTCTAGATTAAAATATGGTCGTGATAAAGATTTTGTAAGTAAAGAAATAGAATATAGAATTTGAAGTAAATAAAAAAAATAAGATTATAATTTTTCTAATCTTATTTTAATCTTTACAAATTCACCTTATTAAATAAAATAAGATTAATAATTTTATATATTAAAAATTAAAGAACAATGGATTTATATAGTATTTTAGAAATAAATAAAACAGCAAGTAAAGAAGATATAAAAAAAGCATATAGAAGACTTGCAATGAAATATCATCCTGATAGAAATTCTGGTGATAAAACAGCTGAAGAAAAATTCAAACAAATAAATGAAGCATATTCTACTCTTTCAGATGATTGAAAAAGACAACAATATGATATGTTTGGTAAGGCTTGATGAGCTTGATGAAATCCTTTTGGTGGAGGGTTTTGATGATGAGTAGATGTAGATTTATGAGATATATTTGAATCATTTTTTTGATGAGGTTTTTGATGAAATACAAAAAAAAGAAAAAGTTCATATGCATGAGAAGATATTGAAACAAGTATTAAAATAGATTTAAAAACAAGTATTTATTGATGAAAAGAAAAAATAAAATTTAATAAAAAAGAGACTTGTGTAACTTGTGATTGAGAATGAGGTAAATGAAAAGTTATGTGTGGTAAATGTAATGGTAGATGACAAGTAACTTATACGACACAAAGTATGTTTGGTACTATTCAACAAACTGGTACTTGTAATGTTTGTTCTGGTACTTGAGAAACTTTTAGCGAATTATGTTCAAATTGTCATTGAGAAAAAAGAAAGTTAGTAAAAAAAGAAATAGATATAGATATTCCATCCTGAATAGATGATTGAATGATTATAAAAATTACATGAGAATGAAATAATTGAGTGTGAACAAAAACAAACTGAGATTTATATGTAAGATTTTGAGTTGTTTTAGAAGAAAAATGATTAAAAAGAGATTGAGTAAATTTATACTATGAATTAGAAATAGATGTAATTGAGGCTATTTTATGAACTAAAAAAGAAATAAATATTCCTGTGATATGAAAAAGAAATGTAGAAATAAAAGCTTGAACTCAACCTGAAACAGTTATAAAAATTTCTGGTGATTGAGTAAAAAATATAGATAGTGACTCAAAATGAGATTTATTTATAAATATATTTATAAAAATACCTAAAAAATTAAGTAAATCTGAAAGAGAAAATTATGAAAAAATAGCAAAAGAAAAAAAGCTAAATGTAAATAAAAGCTGAGTTTTTGAAAAATTATTTGGGTAAATTATAATATGAAAATAAATAGTAAAATTATTTCTACCATTTTTGTAATAATATTTATTATAATATTTTCATATTATAATTTTGATGAATATAAAACTTTTCATCAAAATAAAATAAATATAGAAAAAAACAAATTAGAACATAGTGAGAAAATAGAAAGATTTGAAGTAAAAAATATAAAAGAATTAAATGATATAGATTTTTATTATACACCTAATAAAGAATTTCTTACACAAATAGTAGAATTAATAGAAAATGCTAAAGAAGAGATCTTTTTAGAAATATATATGTTAACAGAAAAAAGAATTTCAGAAGCTTTAATTAAAATGCATAAAAAAGGTATAAATGTTCAAGTAATTTTAGAAAAATCTCCATATAAAGCTTTTAATATAAATAATAAAAGTTTTGAAAGTTTAAGTAAAGCTTGAATAAATATAGTTTGGTCAAATAAAAATAATTATTCATTAAATCATTCAAAGGTTTTATTAATAGATGATATATCAATTATTTCTACTGGTAATTTCACTTATTCTACTTTTACAAAAAATAGAGATTTTTTTATAATTACTAGTGATAAAAATATAAATACAAAATTAAAAGAAAATTTTTATTATGATTATAAATGAGAAAAAATTAATATATATGATAATAATTTAATATTTAGTCCAAATGATTCTAGAATACAATTTGAAAAATTATTTAATGAAGCAAATAATAATATAAAAATGTATTTTCAATATTTATTAGATGATATTTTAGTAGAGAAATTAATAAAATTAAAAAATGATAAAAATATAGAAATAACTATAATTTTACCAGAAACAGCAAAAGAAGATATAAATACAAAAAAAATAGAAAAAAATTGAATTAAAACTGCTTTTATGAAAAAGATAACTATGCATGCAAAAGCTATTTTAATAGATGATAAATACTTATTTATTTGAAGTATAAATTTTTCTCAATACTCTATAGATAAAAATAGAGAAGTATGAATATTAATAAAAAATAGTGAAATAATTACTGATTTTTTAAAGATTTTTTCTAAAGATTTTAAAGAATATTTTTAAAAAGAAAAATCTTTACAAAAATTAGTTTTAAATATATAATAAGCAAGATTTTTAATTTATTTATTTTCTAAAAAATAAAAAGTGAACATAATATCTAAAATAAGTTTTGTATTAATTAGTATCTGTTTAATTTCTTTTTTATTATTTGTTACTTATTCTAGTTCAGAAAATACATATTATAAAAATAATGAAATATGATTATTTGAATTAAAAAATAACGAAATATGATTATTTGAATTAAAAAATAATGAAATAAATAAAGTTTCATCTAGTGGTTCCGAAACTATATTTATTAAAAAAATAACTTCAACTGATAGAATATTTTTTTCAAATTGAAATGTAAAAATAGAAAATAATAATTGATTTATAAATATATATATAACTCCATGATTTTATATATTTGATTTTAAAAAAATAAATTCAAATTATAAAATAATATGAGATTGATTTAATATTAATAATAAATGACCAGGATTATTTATTGTTAATAATTTAGATAAAGAAAAAAATATAATATTTTCACTAAATTGACTTATTGATTTAACATTAAAAAATATAAAAACAAATGAAAATTTAACAAGTATAGATTTATATCCACATAATTATTTAATATTTAATCCATTAAAAAATATTTTTATAAAAAATGCTGATTTACTAAAAATATCTCAAACTTCTATCTTATGATATTTTGAAAAACAAATTGCAATTACTGAAGATATACCTAAGGATTTTATTGATTTGGTTTCTTTACAAGATTTAGATTATGAAAAAATAATAAAAAAAGTTATTTTATATATAAAAAATGAAAATATAAAAAATACTGAAATATATGATAAAATGATTAAATCATCATTATCTAAATTACCAGGTGAAGACTTGATCTTAAAATATTTAAAAATGTTTATAAATCCTAGTAAAAAAAATATTTTTTATAAAAATGCTATTATTAGAAATATAAATAGTTTATTATTAAATAAAGATATAGATCCAGAAACAATAAATAAAATTATAGATAATGCTAAAATACTTGAAGAAAATGATGAAAAGTGATTAAATGAAGTAAAAAATATTATATTATATTATAATTATGTAGTATTAAATAGTAATAGTAACATAAATACAAAGATAAATTTATTTAGTTTACTTAGTATTTTAAATAAAGAAAACTTTTCACTAGATTTTAAATCATTAATATCTCTAAGAAAAACATTTTTTGAATATGATTTTATATGAAATAAGTCATTTTATAAAGAAATTTCTTCTTTTAGAAAAGAATATTTTAAAGATTTAGATACAAATTTAAAATGAGAAAGTATTAATAGATATAGTATTGAGCAAATGGAAAAAACTGATTATTTTTTATTTTTCATTGAAAATATTTTAATTTCAGCAGATTTTAATTCTAGTAATATAGATACAAAAGATTTAATAGTAATTTTTAATGATTATGTTAATATATCAAATTCTTTTTATGTTTCTAATGATGAAAAAATAAAAAGAACTTGATTATTTAAATATTCAATATTATTAAATAATTTCATAAATATATTACAAAATAGATATTTTTCTGAAAATAGAAATAATAACCTATTACTTGAATTAAAAGAAAATATTAAAATAATTGATGAAGATATAATTCTATTAGAAAAAAATATAAATGAAATAATTGATTTTTTTGAAAAAAATAAAACAGTACTAAAAACTGAAATAAATACAAAAGATAGAATATTGGCTCAACAATATTTAATTATAGAGGAAAAATTTAAAGAATATTTTTCAGCACTAAAAAATTATAAAGAATATATAATAAAATATGATAAAAATAAAAATGATTTACTTAAATCATCTACAATTAATGAAAAAGAAGATAATATAGTTTTATCAGAAAAAATAGCTAAAGAATATTTAAATAAATTTAATTGAGTAAGTCTAAAATTATCTACAATAAAGATAATGGATTATAATTATTGTGTTTATCCAACAAAAGAAAATGAATTTTTAAATGTAGAAATACCATATTGTTATAAAATCGAAGATTTAAATATTATTTGAGATAATTATATAAAAAATATATCTTTTATATTACATCCTTTTGAAAAAAATAAAATTAATGAAATATATGATGATATGTATGCTGATAATGAAAAAAAATATTGATCATATAAATTAGATGAAGTAAAAATAATTTTAGATGAAAAATTTAAAGTCGCTACAAAAGATAAAGATAGATATGATTTTAATAATTTTTTAATTAATACTTTTTGAAAAAACATAGATATTGAAACAGATACAAATACAAATAATATTGATAAGATAGATAGGATTGAATTAATAGAGGATAATGTAGTAAAAATATTTAAAAGAAATAAATTATTTTGAGATACTTGAGATTTTTCAGTTTTAAATTGATTTTTAGATATAAATTATAATGATGTAATAGTAGAAAGAGAAAATAATTGATGATATTCTATATTAATAAAAAAATGAATTTTTAATATAAATTTATGAAAAAATAGTTTCTTTTATTGAATTTTTTCATCAAATTATAACTTTTCAGATAACCACAGTTTTATAAATCCAGAATTAAAATTAATCGATAAAAAAACAGAAAATAAATTACTTTTTTGAAATACTATATTTGTTAAATGAGAATATGGTGTAAATAAGATACAAGATGAAATAAAAAGTTTATTTGAAAAATATAGTGAAATAAATTTTATTGTAAATTCAATTAAAAATACATTAAATGAAAGTGAAATAAAAATAACTTATTTTAAAAATTTAAATCAAGTCGATTTTGAAACAATTTATAAATGACAAAATCTAAAAATAAAATTATTTAATTGAAAAATTATTGATTTTAGATATAATAATAAAAATTATTTAACTCAAAAAGTAGAGTATATGGATATAGTGCAAATTTTAAATAATATTAAAAATTAAAAATGAATAAAAATAATATAACAAAAATAATGGCAGTATTAGCTTTATTTTGAATAATTATATGAATAATTGGAACTTGATTATTGGTTATTTTAAATGGAGAACAATCAAGTATACAACAAGAAATATCCCCTGAACAATATTTACAAATACAAGATCTAATAAAAGAACAATGATGAACTTGAAATATAGAAAACTCTTGAGATTTAATTGATGATTGAAATACTTGAAGTATTACAAGTTTAACTTGAGTTTTAGAAGAAGATAAATAAAAAGTTTTAATAAAATAATTAATAATAATGAATCTAAATACTAGAATTACAGGTCCAGCTTGAGCTTGAATAAATTCAACAGTAGATATAATTGCAGAATTATATGCAGAGCTTTGATATGATTTGATAACAGATATAGAATATGAATCTAGAATAAAATGATGAGTAAATTTTTTTGATGTAAATATAAGTGATATTTGACAAAAATTTTTGACTAAGCAAGTAGATATAATACTTGCTTTTAATTCTGAAAGTTTGGAAAAACAATTATCTAGTTTGAAAAAATGAGCTACAATTATAGTAAATAAAAAACGGTTAGATAAAATAAATGAAAAAAACATTAATTTATCTAATTTTAATGTATTAGATTTAGAAATAAATGATAAGTATGATAATACATATTTACTATGAATTTATGCTTTATATTTAAATTTAGATATAAATATCATTATAGAAAAAATAGAATATGTTTTTATACAAAAATGAGAAGAAGTAATAGAAAATAATAAAAATATTATTAAAAATATTTTTGAAACTTATAAAATTCCTATTAAATCAAATTTTAAAATAACAAAAATACAAAATATAAAAGAATTAACTTATTGAAATAAAGCACTTACTTATTGAGCTATAGAATGATGACTTGAATTTTATTCTGCTTATCCTATGACTCCAGCATCTACTATTTTATCTGAAGTTATTAATTCTAGAAAAATTAAATACATACAAAATGAAGATGAAATTGCTGTTATAAATTCAGCTTTATGAGCAAGTTATACTTGAGCAAGAGCAATGTGTGGTTCTTCTGGTGGTGGATTTGCTCTTATGAGTGAAGCATTAAGTTTTGCAGTTCAAGCAGAATTTCCTATTACAATTGTATTATCACAAAGAGCATGACCTTCAACTGGTAGTCCAACTTATCATGAAGCATGAGATTTAAATTATGCTTTAAATCCTACATTTGGTGATTTTAATCATATAGTTATGTATCCTTCTACCTTAGAAGAAGCTTATTATTTTTGATGATTAGCATTAAATATAGCTGATAAATATCAAACACAAGTAATTCTTTTGATGGATAAACAATCATCTGAATTAATAGGTACTGTTGATTTATTACATACACCTATAATAGAAAGATGAATTATTTTAGATAATCCACCTGTTGATTATAAAAGATATGAATTAACAGAATCATGAATATCTCCTAGAGTAAAAGTAGGAACAAAAAATTGAGATTTTATAGCTACAAGTTATGAACATGATGAATATTGAGCAACTAGCGAAGATTCACAAATTAAAAAATCTATGACAGAAAAAAGATATAAAAAACTAAATAATTTTTTTGAAAAAGAAAATATTAGTTGATATGAAGTAATAAATTCTGAAGCTAAAAAAATGATTATTATTACATCTTTTACAAGTTATACAGCAAAAGAATTCGTAAAAAATAATTCTAATTTTGGTTTAATAATTATCAAATTTTTGAAACCATTAGATGAAAGATTACTTGAAGAAATAAAAAATAAAGAAGAAATAATTTTTGTAGAAAGCAATTATAGTGGTCAATTAGAAAACTATATAACAAAAGAATTTGGTCTAAAATATATCCCAAATTTAAAGATAAGTCATTTGAGAAAATATGATCTATTTCCTTTTTATATAGAGGATTTTGAGGGGGTTTAAGGAGTTTAGTTTTTATTTTAATTTTTAATAAAAACCTATGAAAACAATTCTAGTTGATGCATTTAATACATTTGTTTGTGAAAATAATTGAATCAACCTTGAAATGCAAGAATTACTTGATAGCTTTAAAAATAGAAAAATTATTCTTACAAATGCTAATGAAGAAGAAAAAGTTAAATTTGGTATTGTAAATATGTATTATGAAGTCTTTTCTCTTAAACATAATCCAAATAAAACAGATCCAATATATTACAAAAAAATGTTAGAAAAATTTGATTTAAAAATTGAAGATATTGTTTATTTTGAACATAATTTAGAAACTGTAAAATCAGTAAAATCAATTTGAATAAATACATTTTTGTATGATAAAGAGAAAAAAGATTTAAAGAGTTTAGAAAATTTTTTGATAGAAAATATATAATATTTTTTACATTTAATATTTTGTACATATAATTATACATATTTTATTATATAATAAATAATTATGACCTTTACAACTGATGAATTGATATCTTCAACAACTTTAGTTAGAAATTTTTCAAATGTACTTGATAAAATAAATAATCATGATTTATCAAAAGTTTGAATACTTAAAAATAATAATTTAGAAGCTGTTATATTTTCAAGAAAAGAATATGATAGAAATATTTTAGAACATGAACAAATGCTAGAATATATTGAAGACTTAGAAGATATAGTCTTAATAAATGAAAGGATGAAAAATGATAAATGAAATAGACATAGTATGGAAGAAGTAGCCAAAAAGTTTAATATTGATTTAACTTCTTTATAATATGTATGAAATAAACTATTTAGATTGAGTAATTAAAGATATTGAAAAATTAGATAAATCTATACAAATTAAAGTTTTTAAAAAACTAATACAAATATCTGAAAATCCTATTATTGGTAAAGATTTATGAAACAAAAATTGATTAAATCTAGTAGGATATAAAAAAGTTTATATAGATAATAAAAAAATCAGAATTATATATAAGATAATAGACGAAAAAATAGAAATTTTAGTTATAGCTATATGAAAAAGAGAAATATGGAAGTATATAATACTGCTTTTAGAAGACATAAAAATATTTAAAAACTTATTTTTTCGAATATACTATAATATAATACTATAAATTTTCTAATACACTCTAATATATGGATAAAATTTTACAATATTCAATTGAAAAAATAAAAAAAGTTCCTCTTCTATATAAAAGACAGTTATATGATAAACTTGTAAAAATAGATGAAAATATAGTTTGAATAGTTTGACTTAGAGGAATTTGAAAAACAACATTATTGCTTCAATTAGCAAATAACCATTTGGGAGAATCAGTTTATTTTTCTATGGATTCTACATTTGTAAAATCCAAAAGTATTTTTGAAATAGTTGAAGAATTATATAAAAATTATTCTATGAAGTACTTTTTTATAGATGAAATACATAAATACAATAATTGGCAACAAGATCTAAAAACTATTTATGATTTTTTTGATGATGTAAAGATATATTTTTCATGAAGTTCAAATATAGACTTAATAAAATGAAATTATGATTTATCAAGAAGATGATTATTGTTTAAACTAAATAAATTTTCATTTAGAGAGTATTTGTTTTTGAAATACAATATAGATTTTGAAGTTTTAACAATAGATAATATTTTAAGTGATTATAAGAATATTTCTCTAAATTTTTATTCAAAATATAATAATATACTAGAAAAATTTTGAGAATATCTAATTTATTGAGAACTATGATTTAGGATAAATTCTCAACAAGATTATTATGGAGATAAACTTCTAAATATACTAAATAAGATAATTTATGAAGATATAACAAATTTTTATAATTTAAAAACAGAAAATATTTACTATTTTTTTGAAATATTAAAATTTATAGCTAATTCTTCACCATCTGATGTAAATTATTTAAGCATTGCTAAAAATCTTTCCACGACTCCTGATACTATAAAATCCTACATAAATATATTAAATGAAATATGATTTTTAAATATCTTATGAAAAGAGTGAAAAGTAAGTATTAATCTGAGAAAATCAAAAAAAATATTTTTTGAACTTACAAATTTTATAGATTTGTTTAGTGATAAAATTAATACTGATAATTTACTTTGAATAAGAAGAGAAAGTTTTGTTGTATCTGAATTACTTAAAATTTGAAAACTATATTATAACGAAAATGTAGATTTAGTATTTATAATAGAAAATAAAAAATATTATTTTGAAATATGATGAAAAAATAAAAAACTAAAACAAATAAAATCAATAGAAAATAGTTTTTTAATAAAAGATTGAATTGAAATATGAACAGATTTACAAATACCAATTTATTTATTTTGATTTTTATATTAATATAATCCAATAAACATGAGATCTTGATTAAATAACATACAATGGTGTCCATGATGCTGAGATACTTTGATAATATGAGCTATAAAAAAAGCATTTGAAGAACTATGAATAGAATCTCACAAGAGAGTAGTTGTTTCATGAGTAGGTTGTAGTTGAAAAGCTAGTCAGTATATTGATTGATATGCTGCTGAAACTCTTCATGGTAGAACACTTCCATTTGCAACATGAGTGAAAATAGCTAATCCTGAACTTACAGTATTAGCTACTTGATGAGATGGTGATTGATATGGTATATGAGTAGGACATTTTATACATGCTTGTAAAAGAGATTTAGATATAACTTATATAGTTATGGATAATGAAAATTATGCATTAACTACATGACAAGCAAGTCCTACTACTCCTATTTGAGCAAAAACAAAAACTACTCCTGATTGAAATACTTCTGCTCCTTTTAATCCAATAACTATAGCGGAAAATGCTGGATGTAGTTTTGCAAAAACAGCTGATTCTATAAAATTCGTAGAAATGAAAGAAATTATAAAAGAAGCTATTCTTCATAAATGATTTTCGCTAGTAAATATTCATCAAGCTTGTCCAAGTTATAAAAGATGGTAAAAAAAATATTATTAATAATAAATTATGTGAAGACAAAAATCAGATAGAGAATTAGAACAAATTCAAAAAAATATAGAATATTGAGAATGAAAAATCAAGGTATTTCTTGCTGATATTTTATCTATGGATTTAGAAATTAGACAAAATATGGATGATAGAATGATTGAGCTTGAAAATTTGGTAAATACTTACGGTTGAATAGTAATTGTTAAGCATATTCAAAATAAATCTACTCCAGATTATAATACTTTTATAGGTGAATGAAGATTAGATGAAATAATTAATGAAATGGAAAGTGAATGAGCAAATATTCTTATTTTATGAAATATTTTAAAATCACATCAAATATATAAAATAAATGAAAAACTTAGACATATATGAGCTAAGGCATGGGATAGAGTGGATTTAATATTAAAAATATTTGAAAAACATGCAAAATCTAGAGAAGCAAAACTTCAAATAGAGTTAGCAGCTATAAAACATATGTGACCTAGAATTTTTGGTATGTGAATGGAGTTATCAAAACAATGATGATGAGTTTGAACTAGATGAAAATGAGAAACAAATACAGAAATAATGAAAAGACATTTAAGAAAAAAAGAACAAAATATTAGAGAAGAACTAGAACATTTTGAAAAAGTAAGAGCACAACACAGGCAATCAAGAAATAGAAAATGAATTCAAACTGTTTGAATTGTTTGATATACAAATGCTTGAAAATCGACACTTACAAATTCTTTAACTAAAAAATGAGTATTAGAGGAAGATAAGCTCTTTGCTACACTTTGAACAAGTGTATGAAAAATGTTTATACCAGCAAGTTATGAAACGGAAACAAATAAATATATAGCTCCTAGAGAAATTTTAATAAATGATACTATTTGATTTATTAGAGAATTACCACCTAAATTAATAGATGCTTTTAAATCTACTTTAGAAGATTCTATAGAGTCAGATTTATTAATTCATGTAGTTGATGCTAGTGACCCAAAATTAGATATAAAAATAAAAGTAGTTGATGATATTTTAGAAAATATATGAGCAAAACAAAAAAAGATATATGTTTTTAATAAAATTGACTCAATAGATAAATGAGAATATGTAATAGAAATTGATTGAGAAAAAAAAATATATTCTAGTAAATTAGAATATATCAAAGAAAAGTTTTTTTATTTAAAACCAATATTTATATCGGCTTACGAAAAGATTGGTTTAGATGAATTAAGAGATTATATAATTACAAAATTATCTTAAAAAATATTAATATTTAACAAATATATTATGAAAAAACTATTTTTGACTACTTTTTTATTACTTTTTTTAACTTCTTGTTTATGAAGCTTAGAAAAAATAAAAAAAACAGAAGAAGATTTATTTATTGAAACGGATAATAAAGTTTTTAGTGAGACTTCAGATGTTTTAGACGAATCATATACTTGAGTTTTAGATGATTCAAGTATTGAAGAAGAAGAATTAAATAATCAATTAAATCTAAATGAAGAATCTAAAGTTATTTCTATAGAAGAACAGTATTGTAAATCAAAATGATGAAAAGTTGATATAATAGATAATAAAAAGATTTGTTTTGCTACTGATGATATAGGTTTATTAAAATGTGAAATAGGTATATATTATTTAGATAAATGTAGAGATAAAACTGCTATTATTGAAAAGTGAATTATAGTAAGTCTTCCAAATGTAAAAAAAGTAGTAAAATCAAATGAAACAGTAATAATTTCGGAATTAAAAAATGATAATAATTTAGAAAAACAAGATATTGAAACAAAAATAGAAGATCAAAAAACTAAAAATTTATGAAATTGATTTTTATTTAAAGAAGATAATAATAATAAATATTTATATTTACAAGATAAATTAATAACAAAATTAGATAAAACTTGAAAACTTTTGATGAGTACAAATTCAGGTAATATATTTGCTTTCAATATTTATTCAAATATGACTGATCCAGAACCTATTAAAATAATAAATGTAGATATATCTAATAAAAGTTTTACAGAATCAATAATTAAAGTTGTTGTACCTGAAAAGACTAATTCTTGAGTAACAGAAGATATTTTAAAAGATACTAATAATTGAGATAATAATGTAGATTCTAGCTTAGAAAGTATATCAAAACAAAAAAGTTGAAAAAGTTGAATTTATTATATAAATGATTGAAAATTGTGGTTAGAAAATAGTGATTGAGAAAAAAAGAGTTTATTTTGAGATAATTCCGTAGATATTTATAATTATGAACTAATGTTAAATAAACAAGTAAAAATATTTTACTATGTATGAGAAGATAAAAAACAAGAAGAAAAGATAATAGATATAAGTGGATTTTTAATAAATAACTAAAATAAAAATGAATATTTATATAATAATTTTTATTATAATTTTTATTATTTGATTATTTATATTATTTAAATTTAAAAAAAGATATAAAATTTCACCAATTAAAAAAACATTTTTTAATAAACAATTAAAAACAATTATAAATTTAAATTCATATAAAGAACAAATAATAGATATAGATAAACTTTATCATAAAATTTTACTAGAATTATGATATAAATGAACATTTTGAGAAATATTAAAACAAAAACCAAATCAAATCTCAGACATAAAGCAAATTTGGGATTTTCATAAATTTAGAAATAAACTTGTTCATGATTTTGATTTTAATTCTGAAAAATTATTGAAAGAAATAGCTAATAAATATATTATTGAGGTAAAAAAACTTTTAAAAAATTAATTTTTTAATTAAATCTTAAACAAATTATTTTTTAAAATAGTTAATATAAAAACTAATAAATAATTATGCTTTAAAAAGAATCACATTTTTTTGTTTATTTAAAATTAATATGATAAAATAATACTAATTATTGTATCTATAATAATAAATAAAATGAATATAACAGATTTTTTAAAGAAATGATGAAAAATAAAATCTTCTACTAAAAATATTAAAGTAGAGGATTTGTTTGCTACCTCAAATTCAAATTCATCTAATAATAAATGACATATTGATTCAGATTTAAATATTATTTCATATTGAGATAAAAAAGAAGATAGTCAAATTATAGCTATTGTAAATGATATTTTTCTACATTCTTTTAAATTAAAAGCATCAGATATTCATATAGAACCTAGAGAAAAATCATTAAATATTAGATTTAGAGTTGATTGAAACTTTATAAATTATAGAAATATTGAATTTTTTTTTAAAGATTCTATCATAGCAAGAATTAAGATAATGTCTTATCTTAGAATAGATGAACATAGATTACCTCAAGATTGAAAAATAGCTTATAAATTATTTTGATGAAAATCTATAGATATGAGAGTTTCTATTATTCCTACCATTTATTGAGAAAAATGTGTTATAAGACTTTTAAAAAAAGATGATAAACCACCAGAATTGAAGAGTTTAGGTATAATGCCATATAATATGGTAAAAATAAAAAAACATTTAAAAGATAATTTTTGAATGATTTTAGCAGTTTGACCAACAGGTTCATGAAAATCTACGACCTTATTTTCTCTTTTAAGTCAATTTGATCCTAAAGAAAAAAATATATCTACATTAGAAGATCCAGTAGAATATAGAATTTTATGAGTAAATCATACACAAATAAATCCAAGCATAAAATTTACATTTGCAAAATGACTTAGAAGTTTACTTAGACAAGATCCAGATATTATAATGGTATGAGAAATTAGAGATGATGAAACGGCAAAATTAGCAGTTGAAGCATCAATAACATGACATATAGTTTTTTCAACTATACATACAAATTCTGCAACTCATACTATTCAAAGATTAGTTAATTTAGGAGTTGATCCTTTATTGATTAGTTCAAGTTTGAGAATGATTATTTCTCAAAGACTAGCAAGAAAATTATGTATACATTGTAAAATAGATTATCAACCAAATGATAAAATAAAAGAATATATAGTTTGAAAAGTTTGAAAATATATAAAAGAAAAAAATAATATAATTATTTATAAGGCAAAAGAAGATTGATGTGATAAATGTAACAATACATGATATAGTTGAAGAATTTGATTGTATGAAGTATTAGAAATGACAGATAAATTAGAAAATTTAATGATTGCAAATGCATCAAGATTACAACTTGAAATTCAAGCTATTTGAGATTGAATGATACCTATTAAAGATGATTGATTACTAAAAGTTATTTTATGAGAAACTTCTCTTGAAGAGGTGTTATCGGTTCTTTGAACATAAAATAATAAATATTTATCTAAAAAATAAAAAAAGTTGCTTATAAATTTTGCTAAGTATAATAAATTATGATAATATTAATTTATGTTAAAAAATATGAATACACATTTAGAGAAACTTTTTGAAAAATATAATATTTCAGAAAAAGATAGATATGATATTAATCAAATTTTTTGATTATTGCCACTTGATAAAAAACAAAATTTATTAAATAATTTTGAAAGATTATCTTTTAAGATAGAACAAATAAATAAAGAAATAAATTTAGAAAGAAGAATACTTGTTTGAGATTTATTTGAAGATATAAAATTGTTTTATAATAATTACTGAGGAAGGATTTAAAGTTTATAAAAATAAAAATAAAAAAATGACAGTTGAAAAATTTAAACATCTTGATTCTAAAAAACCAAAAGTAGATCAAATACTTAAAACACCAGTTGAACTTGTAGATAAGGAACAATTATCTGTATTATGAAACCATTTTTATAATATAAAAGAAAAATATTCAAAAGATAAAGATATAGCTAAAGCTGCTACTGATATAATTGAAAAAATTAATAAAATTATCAATTTATGAAATAATAGAATTTCGTGAGAAATTATGAAAGTAGCATCAAACGATGATAAATATTCTAATTCAATAGTTATATAGTAGACTTTGTTTAAAAATGATAAAATAACCCAATTCCTTTAAATAGGTATGGGTGTAATACCAAAGTTAAAAACATAAAAAACATAATAAATTATCTATTCTTTGAAAAAAGCAGAATGTACAAAATACATTCTGCTTTTTTGTTTTTAAAAATACCATTTATTTTTAATCCAGACTTCTAATAAATTAACACTATTTAAACAAATTTTTGTATCTATTTCTTGTCATTTTAGATTTAAAAAGATTTTTATAGATCACTTTTCTTGAATTTTCATAAAATTTTTTAAATCTAATAAATCTTCTTTTTTAGCAACAATTGGTATATTTATTACAAATTTATTATCTTTAAATTTTTCATTTATTTTATTTTTTTCAATATTTTTATCTAATTCTTCATCAAAATTTTCTTTCATTATAAAACAAGAGGAATTATTATTATTTTCTTTTTCATTATCATCTTTTTCGTCATCATCTATTTTATTTAAATCTATATTTAAATATCTCTTTACTTCATTAAATAATCATAAGTCTTTTGCTTGTTCTCGTACCATAGAAATAGAAGCAATTTTAATATCACGAGCTTGTATTGATTTTCTTCAGTATTCAAAATTTATACTTAAATTTCAATTTACTATAATTATTTTATCTATATCTAATTTATCTTTAAATTTTTCTATATCTTTTGGAAATATAACAACTTCAAAATCATAATCAAATCATTCACATTTTAAAAATATCATTTGTTTATTTGTTTTTGTGACTATTTTTCTTATATCTATTATTAATCATACTGCTTGAATAATTTCATCTTTTTTTATAGTACTAGTTGTTTTTCATTCTGATTTTTTTTCTTCTTTATTTAAATTAATATTTTCAATATTATTAATTTTTCATTCTTCTTGATTATTTTCATATTTTTCTGGATTTTGTTTTTTATCTATTTCTAAAAGTTCCAACATATCCATTTTTAATTTTTTAACATTATTACTTCTTCTTATACAATATCTTTGTAATCAATCTAAAGCATGTCAAGAAACTGCAAAACCTATTACATCTTTTTCTCATTTTAATAATTCTTCATAACTAAATTCATCTACATTTAATAATTCTAATTTTTCTTCAAAATCCTCACTATTATCAAATAATCATATTTGACTAGATGCTTTCTTTTTTTCATCTTTTCTACAAAATTTAATTATTTCTTCTATACTTTTATACATTTGATTTCTTACTCAAAATTCATCCATTGCTCAAGACATAATCAAAGCTTCTAAAGATTTTTTATTTATTACTTCTTTACCACAAATATCAATAAATTGTTCTAAAGAATTAAATTTTCATCAAATTTTATTTCTAGCTTGAATAATCTTATCTATTGGTCAATCTCAAATTCATTTAATAGCTTTTAATCAAAATCTTATATTTTTATCATCAATATATGTAAAATGTTTCATAGATTCATTTACACTTGGAGCTAAAACAGAAATAAATTTAAATTGACATTCTCATACAGCTAAAACAATTCTTTCCATATTTTCTTCATCTGAAACCATTAAACTAGTTAAAAATTCTGTAGGATAATATGCTTTTAGAAAAGCTGTTTGATAAGCAATATATGCATAACATGCTGCATGAGATTTATTAA
This sequence comes from Patescibacteria group bacterium UBA6164, assembly GCA_002422305.1. Lineage (GTDB taxonomy): Bacteria > Patescibacteriota > Gracilibacteria > BD1-5 > UBA6164 > UBA6164. The sequence goes on from DIUG01000031.1 coordinate 25,559, forward strand.
ATGAATAATTAGCGGCAGGCATTATCATTTCTGTATATATATAATTTGTTGTTTCAGGTTTATATTGTCTATAAGCTTTTCATTTATCAATAAATTCTTTTTTAAGAGCTTCTACTACATCTAATTTTTTCTTTCAAACTCATCTTCTAAGTAGATCAGCTTCTCAAAGAGAAAATCAAGCCATATATTGTACAATAAACATTAATTGTTCTTGATATACTGCTATTCAATAACTTACATCTAAAATAGGAGCTAAATCTTCATCTAATTTTCTTTTTTCTTCTAAGATATCATCTTCAGAATATCAAGCATCTTCTAATATTTGTCTTAATTCATTTGTTAAATATTTAAGTTCTTTTCTTTTATATTTTACATCTATATATGTAGGGATATATGCAAGTGGTCATGGTCTATATAAAGAAACCATTGCTATTAAATCTTCAAAACTATCTGGAGCTAAATCTTTTAAATACTTTCTCATTCAATCAGATTCAAATTGAAAAACTCAAGTAGTATCACCTGTAGAAAATATTTTAAATACTTTAGGATCACTTAAATTAATATCTAATATATCTATATCTATATTTTTATTTGCTTTTATAATTTTTTGAGTTCTTTTTATAACTGTCAAGTTTTTTAATCATAAAAAATCCATTTTTAAAAGTCATAAATCTTCTAATGGATAAGCTGAATATTGTGTAACTACTGCTTCTGGATCCTTTGGTGGATGTTGTAGAGCAGTAAATTTTGTCATAGGTTCTGGAGCTATTATTACAGCACAAGCATGAACTCATAGTTGTCTAACATTTCATTCTATCTTTAATGCATTATCTATAATATCTTTATATTTAGGGTTTGTTTCATATGCTTCTCTAAATTCTATACTATCTTCTAAAGCTCATTTTAATTTTGTACCAGGCTTTTCAGGTATTAATTTTACTAAATTATTCATTTCAGAAAAGGGAATACCAAAGACTCTTCAAACATCTTTAACAGCAGCTCTAGCTGCAAAAGTACCAAAAGTACATATATTTACAACCCTATCTGCTCAATATTTTTCACTACAATATTTTATAACTCTATCTCTTTCAGTATCAGCAAAATCTGTATCTATATCAGGCATAGAAATTCTTGCAGGATTTAAAAATCTTTCAAAAAGTAATTTATAAGGAAGTGGATCTATATCAGTAATACCTGATAGATATGCCATAAGTGAACCAGCAGCAGATCATCTACCAGGTCATACTGGAATATCTTGAGATCTAGCCCAATTTATATAATCGGCAACTATTAAAAAATAGGCATTAAATCACATTTCATTTACTACAACTAATTCATATTCAAGTCTTTCTATTTTATCTTGTATATCTTGACTAAAAGTAGATAATATTTGTTTTTTTTCATTAGAATAATAAGTAATTGAAAGATCTTTTAATTCTTCAGGAGAAGTTTCAGTTAATTTTTTTTCTAAGCTTGGTTTATCTAATTTTTGTACAAGTTTAAAAATTATTTCTTTAGATATATTTTCTTTATATCTCCAATTTAATCATATAAAAGAAAGATATCTTAAATACCATTCATCACTAGTAAGTTTTTTTATATGGTTTTCAGCTTTTCAATCATTTTTTCAATTTTCAGTATATTTATAATAATCATATTTTTCTAATTCTAGTGCTTCATTATGTATTTTTTTATGTTCTTCTGGAAGTTCAAAAGTAGGTATTAGTATACCTCAAGTTTCTATATGAATATCTATCATATCAGCTATTTTAACTGTATTAGTCAAAGCTTCTGGTATAAAACCAAAAATAGTTTGCATTTCTAATTCATCAAAAAATGAATAGTCTCAATTTATCATTGTTGGTCTATCAGGATTTTCTAATTCATGTCAAGTTCATAAAGCCTTTATAACATCTTGAGTTTTTTTATCTTCTTTATCTATATAATAACAATTATTTGTAGCAACAACTGGAATATTATATTTAACATTTATTTCTATTAATTTATCAGTAACTAATCTTTGTTTTGGTATATCATCGTGATACATTAATTCTAAGTAATAGTTTTCTTTTCAAAAAAGGTTTTGATACTCTTTTATTTTTGAAACTATTTCTTCATCAGATTTTCAAGATAGTATAAAATAAGGTATTTCTCATGAAATAGGACCAGATAAACAAACTATATCAAGGTGTTCTTGTTCATTTTTTAAATTAATCATATCTAAAAAATCTATTTTTGGTATTTTTCATGCATTTTCTAAACTAGCTTTAGAGGTAAGAGTTAATATATTATGATATCATTTTAAATTTTTTGCTAAAAGTACTAATTTATGATTTATTTTAGGATCTAGAGATGAAGTAATATATATTTCTGTACCCAAAATAGGCTTTATTCAAGCATAACTACATTCTTTATATAATTCATGGCATCAATGTACATTAGATGTATCAGTTATAGCTAAAGCTGTCATTCATAATTCTACTGCCTTTTTCACATAGTCTTTTGGTTTTGGTAGTCATTCTAAAATAGAATAATGAGTATGGTTATGTAAATGTATAAACATTGAATTTTAGTTATTAATTATTTTTTTGATTTGATATATCTTAAACTAAATTATAAAATATCCTGTCGTATTGAAATACTTCAGGATATTTTTCTTTATCTCAAAATTCAACCCTTCTTTTCTACTTTTTTTACTATATTATTTATTAATTCATTTTTTACTTTGTCATCTAAAGTTCATACCATAGATTGTATAAAAATTTTGAAATTTAAACTTCTTTTTCATGGTATTTTAATATTATCTGTATAAATATCTATTAATTCTACTTTAGTTATCAATTCACTATTTGTTTTTAAAATAGTGAAATAAATATCTTTTCATTTTACCGATTTATCAACTAAAAATGATAAATCAAAATTGTTTTCTTGAAAACTTGAAATCTCTTTTGATTTTGTTATGTTGTAAACTAGGTCTTTAATTTTATCTATATTTATTTCAAAAAATCATATTCTACAATCTAAATTAAAATTATTTGCTATTTTGGGATTTATTTCTCATATATATCATACTTTTTGTCATCTTATAATTATGCTTGCAGTTCTTCATTTATGTGCATAAGTAGGAAAGTATTCTAAAGTTTCAAAAGTATAATTGTCTACTCAAACAGTTTTGAAAAAATCAGAAACTATAGATTGTACTTCATAATAAACTAAATCTTTCCTACTAGTAATAACTCATGATAATTCATAATTTTCTGTTATACTACTATTTAAGTCTTCCTTAATAAGGGGGATTTCACTCGTAACAAGGGGATTTTTATTAAATACTTTTTCAAATTCAAATAATTTTAAATTTTTAAATTCTTTTATATTTTTTTCTAAACTAAGTAGTAAATTTGGTATTAAACTTCATCTCATATGACTCAATTCTTCACTTAAGCTATTTTTTAATCAAACTAAAGTATTAGTATTATTTCAAGTTTTGTTCATCAATTCTTCATTTACAAAAGAGTAAGTATACATATCATAAAATCATCTTGCAGTAAAGAAATTTCTAGCATCATTTTTAAGTAAATATGTATTGTTTTGAATTACTGCTCATATATTTATTCTTGGAATAGTTGCTTCTATATTATCATAACCATCTATTCTAGCTATTTCTTCTGCTATATCAGATTTAAAATGTAAATCTTTTCTCCAAAAAGGTATAATTAATTTATTATGTCACTGCGAACTTGTTTCAGAATCTAATACTATTCATAGATTATTTAAAACACTCAATGATTCTTCTTTTGTATATTTTTTACCTATTAAGTTATTTATATATTCCAAATCAAAAGGTATTTTTATTATTTTTTGTTTATCTGGGTAAATATCTGAAAATGCTGTTATTTTAACTCATTTTAAATTTTTTTCTAATTCTGAATAGATTAAACTTATTCATTTTATAGCCATATCAGGTAAAATATCTTTTTCAAATACATTTAAAGAATCAGTTCTTACTCATAATCTTTTTCCAGTTTTTCTAATAATAGCTTGATCAAAATGAGCTCATTCTACTATTATATTTTTAGTTTCATCTGTTACACAAGATTCTTTTCATCAAATAATTCATCATAATGCAAGAACTTTTTCATCATCAGCTATAACTATATCATAATTAGTTAATTCATAATTATTATCATTTAAAGCTAAAAACTTTTCTCAATCTTTTGCAAATCTAATAGTTATATTTCATTTTATTTTATCTGCATCAAAACAATGAGTAGGTTGTCAGTATAGATATAATGAATAGTTAGAAATATCTATAAGTAATCATTTACTGCTTATGTCTGCTGATGTTAATACTTTTTTTATGTAATCTGGACTTTCTATATTTGCTACATTTTCTATTTTTAAACCTATGTATCTTTTAACTTCTTCAGTTATTTCATTTTTTATTCATAAATTAACCAGTTTTGAAAAATCTCTATTTTCATATTCGAAATCAAATCTTTTTCAGTTAATAGCATATATTTCTCTGATAACTCATATATGAGAAAATAAATCAGGTCTATGGTTTATAGCCTTGTTATCTATTTCTAGAATAGCATCATTTTTTCATAAATAATCTCTCATAGAAATATCTAGTGGTGCATCTATAGGTAATTCTAAAATACCTATTTGCCTTTCTTTTATTAAACCTAATTCATCTTCACTACAAATCATTCATTCTGATGTTTCTCACCTAATTTTAGTTTTTTTAATTATGAAATCTGGAGCTAATTTTGCACCACAAACTGCAACAGGTACTCTCAATCATGCTCTTACATTTGGAGCTCAACATACTATAGGAAATATTCAATTATTTACTTTTACATTAGTGCAGTTTAATTTATCTGAGTCTGGGTGTTTTTCGCAAGTTATTATTTCTCATATATATACATGTTCTAGATTTTCTCACTCTATTATAATATCTTCGACTTCAGCTGTATGCATTACTAAGTCTTTTGCCACTTCTTCAACAGTTTTAATATCTGGTATATAGTCTTTTAATACTTTGTACGAAATTTTCATTGTTTTATTTTAAATAATTAATTTTATAAAATATATTTAAAAATAGGTAAAAGGCAAGAAAAAGGGAATAAAATAATATTTTATAATAAAAAAGTTTTGATAAATAGTGCCAATACTATTAAATTAAGACTTAATGGTATTTTAAAAAACCATTGAAAAATTGATTTTTATTTAACTTAATAAGTATTTTTTTTATAAATCAGATTTTTCCATTTTTCAAAAATTGTCAGTTCATTTATTTTCGGAATTATTTTGTTTGTTATCATTTATTTTTTCTTCTTCTGGAATATCTTCTTTTGTAAATTTATCATATATTTTTTCTGTTGTTAAAAATATAACATTTTCTCAAATATTTTTAAATGATTGTTGTTCTTTTAATATTTTATTTTTATATGAAGAAGAACTTTTATATTTAATTATTTTTTCAGCTTCATCTATTTTTATTTTTATACTTTCAATTATAATAGATATTGCAAAGAATATATACAAAGTTATGAGTAAAAAGCGGGATAGATCATTTCAAAAAATAATATATAAATACAAAAAAAGTGATAAAAAAATGTAGTGTATCGTTTTTTATTATTTTAGCTATAATAAGCTATTTTTTCTAAAAATCTCTTGAAGTCAGGAAAAGTAGTTTTTTATTGAATTAATTAGAATCTAAAAAAATACCATCAATGTATTTATTGGTGGTATTTTTACTTATTTAAAATTTTTATTCATACATAAAGTACATAAAATAATGTTCAAATTATTAAATAAAATCATAAAAATCATATATAACTTAGATTTATTCATCAATAATTGTATAAGTTATTAATATCTGCTCATAGTAAATTAAAAAATCATCAAAATGATTCATTTATATAATTATGAAGTACTTTTATAATAAGTAAGTTGATTATTATAGTCCAAAAGCTAACTATTACATTTAACATTTTTCATAATCTTGATACACCTAATAATATCGGTGATAAAAATCAAATTATAGGTATTAGTCTTAATGGATAAATAAGAAAAATTTTACTAATTTTTCAAAACTTATTAATTTTATATTTTTTATCCAAATGTTTTCATAATAAATACAATATTAAATCAGTAAAAATTGCTACTAGAAAATATAAAATAATAGCTATAATAAAACTAAAACTTGTCCAATTATTTCAATAATTAGATATGAAAGAAATTAATCATATACTTATAAAATGGTCATATATAGATGTTATAAAAACATTTATATAATCGTAATTTCATAAACAAAAGTTGAACTCAATATTATTTAATCCACACAACATATTTTTATATATAACAAATAATAAGCAAAATATATATAAAAATAGGGAAAAGGCAAGAAAAGGGGAGAAAAAGAAAAATATTTTGACTTTTTGAGGGGGATAGTATACTAATTTTGTTATTATGAGTATTTTTAATGTTTTACATTTTATTATTATCTCATTATAACAGATTATTTTACAAGCTTCAAAATAAAGTTTGTATTTTTTGAAAACAGAAATAAAATTGTCTTTGGAGGCAAAAATGAAAAAAATATTTTTTGGAATAATATTGTTTTTTGCAATGAGTTATTCTAGTGTTATTTTATCTGCAGGATCCACATCATGTTCAAATTACTCAAATGGAATTTGTACTTATACAAAAAATTCGGCTATTTAATATGCACTCAACTATGTTGAATTAACAACGTCTTTTCCAGATTATACAACTCTCGGTGGAAATTGCACTAACTTTGTTAGTCAAGCAATATTAGCTGGATTAATAGGTAATTCTGATAAGAATTATGTATACAATCGTAGAGCATATTACTTAGCCGATAGAGATAAAGGATGTATGTATTGCTGGTACTATTATTCTACAACTTCGTATGGTGCTTCCTGGAAAGGTGCTCATGAATTTTATGAATATGTTAATAATAACTTACCTTCTTATTGGGGGATGCATTTTGATTTGATTACTTATGACACATCTACACAATACATGGATACAACCAAGGTACAAACTGGTGATATTATTTTTGCTGATTGGCAAAATGATGGATTTATAGATCATACAATGATTGTTACTGATAAAACTGCTAATTCCTATGCAGGTATAAAAGTCAGTTATCAAAATAGTGAAGGATATTTAAAGCGAAAAAATAGACCATTATCTGAAATTAATTCTTCTTATTCAATGTTTTATGTTTATCGTCCAACTTTTTATCGCAATTAATTTTAATTAATTGTAACCTTACAAGGATAGTATAATATCTATCCTTGTTTTACTTTATAATTGAATTTTTTATGAAAAAATTATTTCTATTCATATTAATTATAACATTCAGTATTTTTAATGCTTATGCATGAGGTGACTTAAAAAAACAAAAATTAACTTATAATTTCATAATATGAAAAGTATGAGATGTAAGTATAAAAATTCTTGAAAAAAATCCATATTATTCATTGGAAGCTTGAGAAGATAAAAGAAAATATTATTTTTTTGATTTAGAAAATTATAAATACTTTACTCAAAATTGAGATGAAACAAATTTAATAAATAAATGAGTTCATATATATAATAATGAATTTGATTTAGATTTTTTATCAGGAGAATATACTAAATGATTATGATACAGACCACAAAAATGAGATTTTATAATTTCTATTTATAATAATAATACATATGATGATAAAGAAACTTACAACTTGTATTTAAAAAATAATATTCTTAAAAATAATTACATAAATTCAAATATATCTAGAGTAATCAATTGTAATAATTTTAGTTCTGATTTTTTATTATATTTATGAGAATCAGTTTCTGTACCTTATAATTTATATAAAACAGAAGACGAAAAACTTAAAATACAAAATGATATAATTAAAAAAGTTATAAACAAATCATGAGTTTGTAAAACAAATGATAATGTTTCTCAACAGATTTCAAAAGATAATAAATTAGTACTAAATAATGTAAATGAAAAATCAAAAAATAATTATATATTTTATTTTTTATGAATAATTACATTATTATTAATAGTTTATTATACTAAAAATCTAAAAAAGAAATAATCATTTACTATACTTAATATAAATACATGCTTAAAAAAACTATAACCATAATATTTATTATTATTATGCAAATTACATAGCAGATTTTATTGATGATAAAAAAGTAATTGCTAGTGCTGATAATGTTTTTGTTTGAAAAATAACTAAAAATCTGTGATTATGAAAATATTGATTATTATTTACTTCTTCTGATTCAAATTTTGAAATTGATGTTTTATATAACATTAAATGAAATTTAAAATGAAATATAATTGTTAAGAATGAGGCTTGGTATGATTTTCTTTGAAATTTACATATATCAGAATTAAGTAAAAATTTAGAAAAGAATTGAATATATTTATTAGCAACTAGGGGAGAAGATTATTCAATAAATTCTCATTTTAATTGAAGTTACTTTTTAACTTCTGAAAATATAGTTAATAAAAACGATATAAAAAAATTTATTAAAGAAAATCCTAAAGTAAAAGAATTTAGGGACGCATATAAAAATGAAGTATATTATGAATGAGAATTAAAAATTTCATCAGAAAAAAATGCATATAAAAACTTATGAGAAAAAGAAAAAAATGATTTTGAGAATATAGATAATGGTTTTGTGAATTAGAAAAAGAACTAACAAAATTTTTGTTAGTTCTTTTTTAAAAAAAGCAAAAGGCAAGAAAAAGGGGAGGAAATTGTATTTTAATATATAGTTTTTAATATAAAATTAAATTTTATATCGAAATTTTAAGGTTGTATTAAGGTTATGTAATTATAATAGATATATTTAATATAAATAATGGCTTATTAGAGTCAAAAAATATAAAAAACTTTTGACAAAATTGGGGGGTGAGTATAATATGTTTGTTATTTTGAGTTTTTTTAATTTTAATATTATTAATTATTCATATAACAAATTATTTACAAGCTTCAAAATAAAGTTTGTATTTTTTGAAAACAGAAATAAAATTGTCTTTGGAGGCAAAAATGAAAAAAATATTTTTTGGATTATTGATGTTTTTTGCACTTATTAGTAACTCATTTGCTGGTGAGACGAGTAGAGATATTCAGAATATTGCATTTGGTATGCTAATTGAAACCAAAGTTAATGGTAACAATATTGAGGCACTTATAGATAAGTCTAATTTTAGTGATGCAAATCTAACTGAAAGATTTGAAGCATTGACTGTAGATGAAAAGTATCAAGTACTTGAAATTGTTCGTGCTGAAAATTTAAAAAAATTTTCTGGTAAAAAACAAGATAAAGATGAATTACTTCTTCAACATGTAATAGGAAGTGTAATACATGATTTACAAGAAGAAGGAATATTTATTGGAGATTTATCTTCTGATGAAATAAAAGCTAAGCTTATAAAATCTAAAGATAATTTTGTTATTGGTGATTCAGAAGTTTCTCAATCATCATCTTCTTCTTGTCCATTAAAGAGCTTCCCTTTAAAAATCTATCATAGTTATAAGTCTATATATGATCCATATGTATCAGCTTATTATTATTCAAATGTAATAACAGAAGCTGGTGAATGGCCATGTGATACTGAATTATGGTATAATGGTTCTAAGAACAGAGTTTATGGTTTAATTTATGGAATTAGACAAATGATTCTTAATCCTCATCCATATGGTTATGGCGGTAGCTTATCAAAAAGAACAGATGGAGGGAATGATCGTTTAGTTGTTGGTATAAAAGCTGCTTTGTATGGTTATAATGATTATGCATTGAGTCAAATTGAGTCAATATGTAGTCATTTGGTAATATTCAGGTTACTACTTTTCTTTAATTTGTCTTATTGGGTTGTAATAACTCAATAAGACTTTATTTAAAATATAATTATTATGAAAAAAATTTTATCAATATTATTATGATTATTTTGATATGGACTTTTAATTTTTCCAGCATATTTTCTATCAGGAATTTTAATGAGGTTTTTTTGTTCTAGATTTGATTTATGTGTTATTAATTATGATCCTTATAAGATTTCATCTTATGAAAAAATATTTATTTTATTAATATTTTTAATATTAAGTAGTTTATTTTTTTATCTTTTTCATAAAGATAGGAAAAGAACAGAAAAAAAAATTAATAATGGTAAAAAGTTAAAAAGTTTTAGGTTGCATTTATAAAAATGTTAGAAACAGTCAACTAAAAATTGAATGATATTTTGCTGAAAAATGAATGAAATATATAAAAAGGTTAAAAGTTAATAAAAGGGAATAAAATAATATTTTACAATAAAAAAGTTTTGATAAATAATACTAATACCATTAAATTAATATTTAATGGTATTTTAAAAATCCATTGAAAAATCGATTTTTATTTAACTTAATAAGTATTTTTTTTATAAATCAAATTTTTCCATTTTTCAAAAATTGTCAGTTCATTTATTTCGGAATTATTTTGTTTGTTATCATTTATTTTTTCTTCTTCTGGAATATCTTCTTTTGTAAATTTATCATATATTTTTTCTGTTGTTAAAAATATAACATTTTCTCAAATATTTTTAAATGATTGTTGTTCTTTTAATATTTTATTTTTATATGAAGAAGAACTTTTATATTTAATTATTTTTTCAGCTTCATCTATTTTTATTTTTATACTTTCAATTATAATAGATATATTTTCTATGTGTTCATTAGTTTTATATTCTTTATATGTAAAACTAAGTATTAAATATGACATATATAGGATAATAATAATAATAATAAGGAATATGTATTGTTTTTTCATATTTTTTGTATATTTTAAAAAATTATATAGAATAGTTAAAAAATAATTTTTACTATTAATTTACTTATTATATAATAATAAAAATATTTAAAATAAAAAATTATTTTATTATTTTACATATAGTTTTAATTTTTAGTTTTATTAATAATATTTTCCATAAATTATTATAATTACCCATATTAAAACAGTATTTTATTTTATAATTAATGTATTTTGTATAAAGATAAATTTAAAAATTTAAAAAATAGAAATATTTTATCTCTCTTATTATCTATTTTAATTTTCATACTTATTTTTATTATAAGTATAAGTCAAATCTTTTATTTTTTTAATAAAAAGATCCAAGATTTGTATTTTATGTTTAATAATATATCTATAAATCAAGATATAGTTGTAGTTGAGATAGATGAAGAGACTTTATCTTGAAGAAGATGAAAAGATTGAAATATAACAAGAGAATGATTAGGAAGATTTCCATTTGATAGAAAAAATTATTCAGTAGTTATTGATAATTTAAATAAAGCTTGAGTGTCTATTATTGCTTTAGATATAATTTTTTGAGAAAAAAGTAGTTATGAATCAGATATTTTACTATCAAATTCAATAAAAAATGCTTGAAATGTTATCCTTTGATTGTGGACTGATTCTTCTTGAATATTACAATATCCATATGAAAAATTTGCAAATAATATGTATTATTCATGATATTTAGCCCCAAACATTAGTACAACAAATAAAATTGTATATTCTTTTAAGCCTTTTTTTAGATTTAGATGAAATAATATGTTATCGGACCATTTTATATTAGCAATTATAAAATGATTTTATTCAAAAATATATAATGATGAAAGTATTTTAAAACAAAAACCAATTTTATATAAAGATAAATTACTTTTATCAAATAATATTGAATTAACATTATCGTCAAAATATAATAATGAAGAATTATTTGTAGCTAATAAATTATTAAATTGAGAGTTATCAAAAAAAGAGGAATATGAATACAATGATGTAATAAAATCAATTAGAAATAAGGAAAATATTTTAATTAATTATACTAAAAACAATTTTGTCAAATTATCTTTTTTAGATGTTTATTATAATAATTTTGATAAAAATTTATTGAAAAATAAAATAATAATTATATGAGCTACGGCTAATTGAATAAAAGATACTTTTGATACACCAATTTGAAATAAATATTGAGTATATGTTCATGTTAATGCTATAAATACTATATTAACTAAAAATTACATTAAATATTTAAATAATAATTTAGAATTGCTATTGATTTTTTTATTTATTCTTATTTGTGTTTATTTTAATTTTAATATAAGTAGATCTTCTTATTTATTAATATTTAGTAACTTAGCTTTAGTTTTATTATTTTGTTTATTTATAATTTACTCAATTAAATACACTAATTATTTATTGAATTATCCTGTAGAATTAGGTTTTTCTTTTATTTTATCTTTAGTGATATCAAATATATTAAAATATTATATAGAAAATAAACAAAAAATTAAACTTAATAAAGCTTTATCAGAATATGTATCTGTTGATGTAGCTAATGAAATATTATCTTGAGATTGAGAAATTAAATTGGATTGAGAAAAAAAAGATATTGCAATTTTCTTTTCAGATATTGAATGATTTACTAGTATATCTGAAAAACTATCTCCAGAAGAGTTAGTATCTTTTTTAAGAGAATATTTATGAAGTATGTCCAAGATAATTATAAATGATAAATGATATGTTGACAAATATGAATGAGATGCTATTATGGCCTTATGGTGAGTTAAAACTGATTTATTATCAACGAATAGAATATGTATATCTGCATTATTACAACAAAAAAAATTATTAGAATTAAATAATATATGGAAAGATAAATGATTACCAATTATAAAAGCTAGAATAGGTCTGCATTATTGATCTGCAGTTATTTGAGATATATGAAGTGATTGATTGAAAAAGAATTTTACTGCTCTTTGAGATAATATAAATTTAGCTTCTCGTTTAGAATGAGTAAATAAATTTTATGGTACTTATATATGTGCAAGTGAGATTATTTATGAAAAGGAAAAGTATAATTTTGAATTTAGATATTTAGATAAGATAAGAGTTAAGTGAAAAAAAATACCTATTAAAATTTATGAATTATTATGATTTAAATGAGAAATATCTTATGAAATTATACAAATTAGAGAAATGTATAATGAATGAGTAAAATTATATAATAATAGAGATTTTAATTGAGCACAAAAAATATTTGAGAAACTTATAAAAATGTGAGATAATGCTTCTAAATTTTATTTAAATATGTGTAATATATATAAAGAAACACCACCTTCTTTAGATTGGGATTGAGTTTCTGAAATGATTGATAAATAGTATTTTTATACATTTTTAATAGATTTAATTCAAATTTATAACTCTTAAAAACAAGACATTTTATTCTTTTTTCTACAAAATATTGTTATGTATTTGACAAAATATAACTTTTTTATATAATCACGGAGCTTTTTAAGAAATATCACGAAAAGTTTTTGAAGAGGTTAAGTTAGACTCCATTTTTATAAAAGGAAGTTTAACCTCTAACTTTAATTTTGTAAACATATTTTTATATGGCTTGAATTATAGCTACAAAGTTGGAAATGACTAGAGTGATAAAGGGAGATAAATTTATCCCTATTACTTTATTAAAAGTTCCTACTTTAAAAGTAGTATGATTTAAAACTCTTGAAAGAGATGGTTATAAAGCTATCATAATCTGAGTTTTAAACGATAAGGTTGAAGATGCTCAACTAGTGGAATGAAAAATTACTTTGAATAAAAGCAATTTTTCAAAAATAGTAGAATTTCCAGTTTCTGATGAAGAATCTGAAAAATATAATGTTGGAGATACTCTTTCATTAGATGTATTAGAAGAAAATGTAAAAGTTTCTATTGAATGATTTTCTAAATGAAAATGATTTACTTGAGCAATGAAAAAACATAATTTTCATGGTTGACCTTGAGGACATGGTTCTAAATTTCATAGAGCTTTAGGTTCTATTGGTAATAGAAAACCTACAAATGTTCATAAAGGTAAAAAAATGCATGGTCATCATGGTAATACTAAGTTTACTATTAAAAAGGTTCCGGTGGAACTAATTAATAAGGAAATTAGTGTTATTGGTGTTAGATGAGGAGTTCCAGGATGAAGAAATTCATTTATAAATATTATTTTTTAGTTATTAATTATATTACTCTGATGAAGACTAATTTATTTGATCAAAACGGTAAATCAGTTTGAGAAATTGAACTAAATGATTTGGTATTTTGATTAGAACTTAATGAAGGACTTATTCATAGAGCTTTAGTATATCAACTAGCTAATAATAGAATGGTTGTTGCTCATACTAAAACTAGATGAGAAAGAAGAGGTTCAACAAGAAAAATTTATAGACAAAAAGGTACAGGTAGAGCTAGAATGGGTTCAAATAGATCACCTATTAGAAAAAAAGGTTGAGTTGCATTTGGTCCTAGAAATAATGTAAATTTTACATTGTCTATGAATAAAAAGGAAAGAAGAAAAGCATTATTTTGTGTTTTGTCTTCTAAACTAGCTAACAATGATTTAATCGTTGTAGATAATATAAATTTTAGTGAAGTTAAAACTAAAAATATGATAGATGTATTTAATGCTCTACCATATAATGAAAAAGCTTTACTTGCTATTCCAGCAAAAAATGAAATTATTGAAAAATCTGCTGCTAATTTATCATATGTTAAGACTATACTTGTAGATTACTTAAATATAAAAGATTTACTTAAATATAAAACATTAGTTATATTAAAAGATTCTTTGATAAAATTAGATAATCTAACAAAATAATTTACTCTAAAATATATATAAAATGAGAATTTTTAGAATTTTAAAAAAACCTATTACTACTGAAAAAACTTCTGTTTTAGAGATGACTAATAATACATATGTATTTGAAGTTGATTCTAGTGCAACTAAAATTGATATTAAAAAATCAATTTTAGAACTATATAAAGTAGAAGTTGCTTCTGTTAATGTTTTGCATACTAGAGAAAAGTTCAAGTATGGTAAAAAAAGATGAATGCAATTAAGGAAAAGATCTACAAAAAAAGCTTATGTTACTTTAAAAGATTCAAAAGCTAAAATAGATTTTTCTATTATAAAATAATTTAGTTTTTAAAAATTTTAACAGTGGGAATTAAAAAATTTAAACCTACCACTCCAGGTAGAAGATGAATGACTGTTAGTACATTTGAAGAAATTACAACTTCAACTCCGTACAAACCACTTACGGTAAAATTAAAAAAACATTCAGGTAGAAATAATACTTGAAGAATTACAGTAAGACACCAATGAGGTGGTCATGCTCAAAGATATAGACTAGTTGATTTTTTCCAAGTTGATAAAAAATGAATACCAGCTAAGGTTGAAACTATTGAATATGATCCATATAGAACTGCATTTATTGCTCTAATCTGTTATATAGATTGAGAGAGAAGATATGTGATAGCTCATAAGGATATGAAAGTATGAGATAAAGTTATTACTGATGAAAAAGCTACATTAGAATCTGGTAATAGAATGGAAATTTGAAATATTCCAACTTGATTACAAGTGTATAACTTAGAATTAGTTGTGTGACATGGTTCATCTTCAATTAGATCTGCAGGTGCTTTTGGTACAATTTTTTCTCAAGAAGGAGAATATACACAAGTAAAAATGCCTTCAGGTGAAATTAGACTAGTGCATAAAAAATGTTTTGCTACTTTAGGTCAAGTATCTAATACTGATCACAATCAAGTTGTTATTTGAAAAGCTTGAAGATCTAGATGGATGTGAAAAAGACCAACAGTTCTTGGGAAATCAATGAATCCAGTTGATCATCCACATGGTGGTTGAGAATGACATTCTCCAATAGGTATGAAATGACCTAAAACTCCTTGGGGGTTACCAGCATTAGGATATAAAACTAGAAGTAGAAAAAAAACTACATCTAAGTGGATATTAAAAACAAGAAATGGTAAATTAATGAATAAAAGTTATAAGTAGTATGTATAAGTTATAAGTAAATGAATATTAGTAATACTTATTTCTTATACTTGACTTACAACTTAAACTTAGAACTTAAAACTTAAAGCTAACTTATGACAAGAAGTTTAAAGAAATGACCATACATTGATAATAGACTTTTAAAAAAAGTTAATACAATGAATGATTCATGAAAAAAAGGTGTAATTAAAACTTGGTCAAGAGCTTGTACTGTTATTCCAGAATTTGTTGGACACACTTTTGGTGTTCATAATGGAAAAGTACATACTCCAGTTTTTGTTACTGAAGATATGGTATGACACAAATTATGAGAATTTTCAATGACTAGAACATTCAGAGGTCATGCTTGAAATAAATAGAAATATTTTATACATCCCTAAATAGGGTTATAACTATTAAAATTAATTACTATGAAAGCAAACGGGAAAAATATAAGAATTTCTCCGAAAAAATTAAGAGTTATTGCTGAAATTATTAGATGACAAGATGCTGAAGAAGCATTAAAGTTTTTAAAATTTGCACCTAAAAAATGAGCAGATTTATTATATAAAATTTTACATTCTGCTGTCGCAAATGCTGAAAATAATGATAATCAAAAATTATCAACATTATATATAAGCACTCTTAGTGTAAACAAAGGTATTGTTTACAAAAGATGAAATCCTGTATCAAGAGGGAGATCACACCCAATTTTAAAAAGAACTTCTAATGTAAAATTAGAATTACAAGTAAAATAATTTATTAACACATTTTAATTTATGTGACATAAAGTAAGTCCTATAGCTTTTAGAATTCCATATATTAAATCTTGGAAATCAATTTGGTATGAAGACAAAAAAACATATAAAAGTTCATTAAGCTTAGATATAAAAGCCAGAGAAATTTTAGATAAAGAATTGACTTGAATTCCTGTTTGAGATATTTTGATTTCTAGAAATCAAAATATAGTGGATATAGTTATTTATACTGCAAAATCTGCTCTAATATTATGAAAAACAGGTGAAAATAAAGAAAGATTACAATCTTTATTAACTTTAAAACTTTGAATAAAGGTTGTTCTAGAAATTAGAGAAATTAAAAATTTAGATTTGAATGCAAAAATTGTATGATTTAACATTGCAAATCAAATTGAAAAAAGAATGCCTTATAAAAGAGCAATTAAGCAAGCTATTTCAAAAACAATGGAAAAGGGTGCTAAGTGAATAAAGGTAAAAATTTGATGAAGACTTAATTGAGCTGAAATTGCTAGAAAGGAGACTTTCAAGGAAGGTAATATACCAACACAAACTATTAGATCAGATATTGATTATGTTACTGTTAGAGCAGAAACTGTTTATGGTACTATTTGATTGAAGGTTTGGATCTATAAATGAGACATTTATAAAAAATAAAAGATTTGACATTTGAATTTTTTTTATATACTAATTGTGCGAAAAAAATGTTACAACCAAAAAAGACTAAATATAGAAAAACCTTCAGATGAAGATTAAAATGAAAAGCCGTTAGATGATCTACGTTAGCATTTGGTGAATATGCAATCAAAACTACAACTAGATGATTTATAACTTCAAGACAAATCGAATCTGCAAGAAGAGCTATGGTTAGATATATTAAGAGATGAGGAAGAATTTGGATAAGAATTTTTCCTGATAAAGCTTTTACTACTAAGCCGTTAGAAGTTCCAATGGGTTGAGGTAAATGATCTGTAGAAATGTATAGAGCCCCTGTAAAACCTGGTAGAGTGTTATTTGAAATAACATGAGTTACACCAGAAATTGCTAGGGAGGCTTTTAGACTTGCTTCTTACAAGTTACCTGTAAAAACTAAAATAATAGTTGATTAATCATTTTTAAAAATGAAAGAAATAAAAGATTTAAAACTCCAAGAAATAGGAAAACTTAGAGAATTAAATGAAAAAGATTTAAAAGCCGAATTGACTAAGTCATCTAAAAACTTATATGTTTTGAGAATGAAAAAAGAATTGGGTGAATTAAAACAAACTCATTTAATTAAAGCTCTTAGAAGATATACTGCTCAAATTAGAACCGTATCAACTTCTAAATGATTTAATATAGGTTAATTATTTTTAATTAAACAAAGTTTATGAGAACAAAAAAAGGTGTTGTTACAAGCACTAAAATGGATAAAACAATAGTTGTGTCAGTTCATACATATAAAAGTGATTCTAAATATAAAAAAAGATTTAGAATAACTAAAAAATTTTATGCACATGATGAAAATAACTCTTGTACAGAATGAGAACATGTTACAATAAAAGAAACTAGACCTACATCAAAATTAAAAAGATGGGAGTTGGTTTAAAGATATAGTTAATTTTAACTTTTAAGAATCGTATTTTATGATACAAACAGAATCAAGACTAGTAGTTACTGATAACTCTTGAGCTAAAGAAGTATTATGTATTAAAGTACTTGGAGGTTCACACAGAAGATATGCTTCTGTTTGAGATATTATAGTTTGTACTGTTAAAAAAGCTGCTCCAGATGGAACAGTGAAAAAGAAAAAAGTAGTTAAAGCTGTGATAGTTAGAACTTCAAAAGAAGTAAGAAGAAAGGATGGGACATATTTAAGGTTTGATGATAATGCTTGTGTAATAATCGATGACAATAATAATCCTAAATGAACTCGTATTTTTTGACCTGTTGCTAGAGAACTTAGAACTAAGGGTTTTCAAAAAATAGTGAGTTTAGCTCCAGAAGTTTTATAATTATTATTAAATAAAAAATTATGAAAATTAGAACTTGAGATAAAGTTATAATAATGTCGGGTAAGGAAAAAGACAGAGGCCAACAAGCTGAGGTTTTAAAAGTATTTGTTGATGATAATAAAATTATTGTTAAATGAATAAATATTGCTACTAGACATATTAAAAAACAATGAATCAACCCATGACAAATTATTAAAATGGAAAAAGCTATCAATGCTTCAAATGTAATGTTAGTTTGTCCTTTTACTAATAAACCTACAAGGGTTGGTTATGTAAAAATTGAGGAAAAAGGAAAAACAAAAAAATTTAGATTTTCAAAAAGAGCTGTTAAAGAAAATGGTTGAGAATCTAAAAAATTTATTATTAAATAATTTACTTATATTATATATAATAAAAGTTTATTTTTGTAAAACTTAAACAAAATGCTTAAGGAAAAATATTTAAAAGAAATTGTTCCTGCTTTAAAAGAAAAATTAGAAGTTTCTAATATAATGGAAGTACCTAAATTAGAAAAAGTTGTGTTAAATATGTGAATTTGAACATATATAAAACAATGAAATAAAGATTTTTCTTCGCTGCAAGAACATTTATCATTAATTGCTGGACAGGCTTGCACAGTTAGATATGCTAAAAAAGCAATATCAAACTTTAAATTGAGAGCTTGAATGCCTGTATGATTATCTGTTACTTTAAGGTGAGAAGCAATGTATAATTTCCTTGAAAAATTAATTCATGTTGTATTACCTAGAGTAAGAGATTTTAGGTGAATTAATAAAAAAGGTTTCGATAATCAATGAAATTATAATTTTTGAGTTAAAGAACATTCTATATTCTTAGAGGTTCCACATAATGATGTAATCAAAAACCACTGATTACAAATTACAGTTAAAACAACTGCTAAAAACAAAGAGGCTTGAAAGGAATTATTAACTCAAATGTGATTTCCTTTTTCTAAATAAAAGTTTACTTTATAAGAAAAATTAAGATGGCTAGAAAGTCAAAAATTGCTAAAGCAAATAGATTAAAAAAGACATTTTTACAAGCTATAGCAGATTGAAGAAAACCTAAAGAAGCTACAAAAGTATTTAATTGTTGTGGTATCTGTGGTAGAACTAGATGATATCTAGGGAAATTTGATATTTGTAGAATTTGTTTTAGAGAAAAAGCTAATGCTTGAGAATTACCAGGTGTTAGAAAATCTAGTTGGTAGAAAAATAGTTAAAAATAAATTTAGTTTATTAATTTTATTGTTATGATAATAGATCCAATCGGAGATTTATTAACAAGAATTAGAAATGCATATATGGCTAGAATTATAGAAGTAAAATTACCTTACTCTAAATTAAAAGTTGATATTGCTAAAATTCTTAAAAAAAATAAATATATTGTTGAATTCGAAATCACTGATGAATGAAACAATAAAAAATCAATTATGCTTACTCTAAATGATGTAAGAACTACTAAATATGTTCCTACTTTTACTAGAATAAGTAGACCAGGACAAAGAATCTATATTTGAGCAAAAGATATAAGAAAATCTAGAAATGGACAAGGTATTTATATTGTTTCGACTCCTAAGGGTGTAGTTACAGGGTATGAAGCTAGAAGTTTAAATGTTGGAGGTGAACTACTTTGTGAAGTTTACTAATCTACAATATTATAAACGAGAAATGATTACCAATAATCATTGTTCCGATTTATATTTATAATAAAAAAAATATGTCAAGAATTGGTAAATTACCTATTTTAGTACCAGAAAAAGTTGAAATAACTTTGACTAGCAATGATATAAAAGTTAAATGATCTTTGTGAGAATTATCTTTTAGTTACTCACCTAAAATAGAAGTTATTAAAGAAGAAAATACATTGATTGTTAGACCTTTAGATGATTCTGCTAGTGCTTTATGGGGTACAACTAGATCACTTATTAATAATTTAGTTGTTTGAGTTTCTGAAGGTTATAAAAAAAGTTTAGAGATTATTTGAGTTGGTTATAAATTCGAAGTATCTTGAAATAAACTTATATTAAGTATAGGTTTTTCACATAAAGTTGAAATGGTAGCTCCAGTTTGAATTACTATTGCTATGGATGAAAAAGCTAAAAATATATTGCATATTTCATGAGCAGATAAACAATTAGTTTGAGAATTTGCATCTAAAATAAGATCAAAAAAGAAACCAGAACCTTATAAAGGAAAATGAATCAAATATGTAGGTGAACATATTATTAGAAAAGCTGGTAAAACTGGTTCAAAAAAATAAAAATTTAACTTATAATAATTTTAAAAATGTTACAAAAAACATTAAAAAGATTAAGAAGAAAAAATAGAATTAGAGCTAAAATAAGTTGAACAGACATAAGACCTCGTTTAGCAGTTTATAGAAGCAATTCTAATATTTATGCTCAACTTATTGATGATATAGCTTGAAAAACTCTTGCATCTTTTTCAGATTTAAAGCTAGAAAAATCTGGTAATAAAACTGAAATGGCAACTAGAGTATGAAATGAGTTGGCAAAAAAAGTTCTTGATCTAAAAATCACTGAAGTTGTGTTCGATAGAGGTTGATTTGCTTATCATGGTAGAGTTAAAGCTTTAGCTGAAGCTTTAAGAGCCTGAGGACTAAAATTTTAATTAATTAATTACTATAAGTATGGCTTTTTCTTGAAATGACAATAGAAAATGAAAATTTTCAAAACCAAAGAAAGAATTTAAAGAAGAATTACTTGCTATTGATAGAGTAACAAGAGTTACTTCATGAGGTAGACAACTTAGATTCAGAGCTGTTATGGTTATCTGAGATGGTAAAGGTAAAGTTGCTTTATGAACTTGAAAATCTTGGGAAGTTGTAGATGCTATTGCAAAAGCAATATCTGATGCTAAGAAAAACTTAACAGATGTAAGAATTGAAAATGGAACGATTCCATATAATGTTGAAGCTAAATATAAAGCTGCAAAAATTATGGTTCATCCTGCTTCAATAGGTACTTGAATTATTGCTGGTTGAGCTACTAGAAAAGTTTTAACTGTGGCATGATATCAAGATATTCTTGCAAAAAGATATGGTTCTTCAAATATGATTAATAATGCTAGAGCTACTATTAAAGCTTTATCTTCATTTAAATAATAAAATATAATATCAAATTAAAAATTAGTTTAAATTAATTTTTAAGATAGATATTCTTAAATATATAATAACCTTAAGTATTTATGTTATCTTTAACAAATGTAAAACCATCAAATGGTTCAAGAAATACATCTAAGAGACTAGGTAGAGGTAATGGTTCTGGTAAGTGAACTTACTGTGGTAGAGGTTGTAAAGGTCAAAATTCTAGATCAGGTGGATGAGTTCCAGCTTGGTTTGAATGAGGACAAACTCCTTTATTTAGAAGAATGCCTAAATTAAAAGGTTTTTCTAATGCAAAATTTAAAACTGAATATAGTATTATAAATATTTCTGATTTAGTTATATTAGCTGAAAAAGGTATTACTACTATTAATAAAGAAGTTTTAATTGAAAATAAAATAATTAGAAGAAAATCTCTTCCGATTAAATTATTAGGACAATGAGAACTTTCTAGTATAATAGATATTGTTGTTGATAAAGCTTCTATTACAGCTAAAGAAGCTGTTTTAAAAGCTTGAGGAAAACTTGAAACAAAATAATGTAGAGAAACCCGGCTTTTAAAGTTTGGGTTTTTCTTTTTTTTAAGTATAATAATAAAAATCACAAAAATTATACTAATTTTTCAATATAAATGATTCTGTGATTAAATTAATTTATAAATAATATATGTATTATGCTATTAAATAATATTAAGTCTGTATTCCAAAATAAAGCTATAAAAAAGAAAATTATAGCTACATTGCTATTAGTTTTAGTCTATAAATTTTTATCTGTTATTCCTGTATATTGAGTTGATACTGCAAAATTAGAAGCAATAATGAATGCTAATAAAGGTTTATCTTTTTTTAGTGCTTTAATGTGAGGTTGATTATCAAATTTTTCAATTATTCTTATGGGGCTTTCACCTTATATTAATGCCTTGATTATAATTCAATTACTTTGAGTTATTGTTCCAAAAATTTGAGATTTACAAAAAGAGTGAGAACAATGACAAAAAATAATTACAAAATATACTAGATGGTTAACTCTTCCTTTAGCTTTTGTTCAATCATATTGAATGATTATATTATTAAATTCATTAGCTTCTGGTACAATTATTAACACATCAGATATGCAAG
Organism: Patescibacteria group bacterium UBA6164; assembly: GCA_002422305.1. GTDB lineage: Bacteria > Patescibacteriota > Gracilibacteria > BD1-5 > UBA6164 > UBA6164. Next base: position 48,459 of record DIUG01000031.1, read on the forward strand.
TTGTTTTAACTGCTATGACTATTATTACTGCATGAACTATATTTTTAATGTGGTTAGGTGAAGTTATGACAGAAAAGGGTATTTGAAATGGTATTAGTATAATTATTACTGCTTGAGTTTTATCAGGTATACCTTGAAATATAATGTGATATATTTCATCTCAAAATTATGCATTATTTGTAGGTTTATTAATAGCCACTTTATTTATTATTTATGTAATTATTAAATTTACAGAAGGTAATAGAAGAATACCAATAATTTATACTAGAACAGGTAGAGAAGAAAAGTCATATTTTCCTATTAGAATAAATCAAGCTTGAATGATTCCTATAATATTTGCTATATCATTAGTTACTTTTCCAGCTATTATATGACAAATATTATCATGATCTTGATCAGGTGAAACAGCTACAAAAATAGGTACTTTCTTGATGGAATATTTTAATATGAATAGTCCATCATGGATATTTATATTAATATACTTCTTTCTTGTACTAGGTTTTTCATTTTTTTATGTTTCAATAACTTTCAATACTGAAAATGTTGCAGAAAGTATACAAAAAAGATGATGATATATTCCAGGTATAAGACCAGGTGTTGAAACTTCAAATTATTTATCTAAAGTTTCAGAACATTTAAATTTATTTGGTTGATCATTTTTAGCATTAATTGCTATTCTACCTTATGCTATGAGTAAAATTATATCAACTACAGTAGATTTTATTATACCAGCAGCTTGATTAATTATTATAGTTTCTGTTATACTTGATGTAGTTAGAAAAGTAGATTCTGAAATGAAAATGTTTGATTATAGTAAATATAAATAAAAACAATAAAACAAAAAATATCTTGAAATTTTCGAGATATTTTTTTATTTTATTGATTTTAATCAAAAACTACTATAATATATATTATAAGTTATTAAAAATTAATATTATAAAACTTATTAAAATAAATATTTATTATAAACAAAAAATGCTACAAAAATTAGAAAACTTGAAAAAAATATTTTTAGAAAATATGAATATTATAAAAACTTTAGATAAAATACAAGAAATAGAAAAAGAATTTTTGGGTAAAAATTGAAAATTAAGTGAAATTCTAAAATGATTGAAAGATTTATCAAATGAGGATAAAAAAATCATTTGACCGGAAGCTAATAAACTAAAAATATTTATAGAACAAGAATTAGAACAAAAAATATTAGAAATACAAGAAGAAAAATATTTAAAACAAGAAAAAGATGAAGAAATAGATGTAACATTAGAATTCCCATCAAAAAATTTATGATATAAACATCCTATAAGTATTACTACAAATTTACTTGAAGAAATATTTATTTCTCTTTGATTTAAAGTAGAAGATGGTCCTCAAGTAGAAACAGAGGAATTAAACTTTGATAAATTAAATATTCCAGATAATCATCCAGCTCGTGATGTATGGGATACATTTTGGATATCAGATGATATAAATAATGAAAAACAATTAGGGCAAAAAAATCTACTTAGAACACATACTAGTCCAGTACAAGTAAGAACTATGCTAAAATGAGAATTACCTATCAAAATAATTGTTCCAGGAAGAGTGTTTAGATATGAACAAGAAGATGCTAGACATACATGTAATTTCTATCAATTAGAATGATTAGTAGTATGAAAATGAGTTACATTTTGAGATTTAAAATGGACACTAGACACGGTAATGAAAAAATTATTATGAGATGATACTAAATTAAGATTTAGACCTAGTATATTCCCTTTTACAGAACCAAGTGCAGAAATAGATATATCTTGTCAATTATGTAAATGAACAGGTGAAACAAAAAATGGTAATTGTAGTATGTGTAGTACAACATGATGGGTTGAGTTACTATGAGCTTGAATGGTGCATCCAAAAGTATTATCATGAGCATGAATAGATCCTGAAGTATATTCTGGATTTGCATTTGGTATGTGAATAGACAGAATTGCAGCTCAAAGATTTGGTGTAAGTTCTAGTAGAATGTTTTATCAAAGTAGGTTAAAGCTTAATGAACAGTTTTAATTATTTTATAAAAAATATAATACTGTATAATAAAAACCCCTATTTTTAGGGGTTTTATATTTATATTATAATAATCTATATAGATATTATAATATATTGTAAACTAATTTTCACAATTTTCACAATTACATTTATATTTATTTCTAAATGCAGTAATCCAGATTTTTGTTACATTACCTCCATTTTGGTTTTTTACCTCCAAAATATAATTATCGACAGCAGATAAAACATCTGCTTTACAATAGGGTATATGCTCCATATATGCTTTCCTTATAGCTAAATCAATTGAATTTTGAGCTAACTCCAAATTGTTTATATGTAAAGAACCATCATTCATAAAATTCTCCTCAAATTAAAATTAGTTTACTACTATATAATATCATTTATAATACATTTAATCAAATTTTTTTATATTTACTTGAAAAATATTAATATAACAATAACATATAAAAAATACAGGAGTAATATTATTAATGAAATATTTACTTTATATTTGAATATTTTGTATTAAATATGAACTTTATTATTTACTATTTTTAAAATTAATTAAAAAATAAATAAAATATGATTTTACAATACTTAATAATTTTTGCAATATCAATAATATCATCATATTTATTGATATTGTGTTTTAAAAAATTATTTTACAGATACAATATTTTAGATAATCCTAAAAAGTATTGAAAAAAAAGAGAAGCTATTCCATATTCTATGTGAATAATATTTTTCATATCTTTTTTTATTGTTAGCTTTTTATTTATTGATTATGATTATAAATTATGATTAATATGGGTATTTTGATTTTTAATAACTGGAATAAGTTTTTTAGATGATAGATTAAATGTAAGTCCAAGGATTAGATTAATAGTTCAGATAATTATATGAGCTATTATAGGAGTTACTTCTATAAAAATATGATATATAAGTAATATTTTTTGATGAATTTCTAATTTAGAAACTTATCATTTTGAATTATTTAATTATACTATTTATTATATACCTTTATTTTTTACTATTCTTTGGTATGTATTTATATTTAATTCTTTAAACTGGACTGACTGAATACAATGAAATACTTCATGATTATCTATAATTTCTTTTTTAATACTTTTTTTATTAGGATTGATATTATTTTATAAAGATGATTATGAATGATGAATAAAAAATGCTGAATTTATTATGTGAATAAGTACGATACTTGTATGAATAATTATTCCATTTTGGTGGTATGATATAAGGGAAAAAATACTTATGTGAGATTCTTGAACTATGTTTTTAGGTTTTATGTTAGCTACTTTAGCTATAATTTCATGATGAAAAATAGCAACTGTACTAGTAGTATTTTGAATATATTCTGTAGATGCTGTATATGTAATTATAAAAAGATTATTGAAGAAAAAAAATCCATTGAATTGAGATTTTTCTCATCTACATCATAGATTATTAAAAATATGAATGACAAATAATCAAGTACTTACTTTAGTATATTCTCTATCATTTATTTTTTGAATCACAGCCTTATTTCTAGAAAAAAATTGAAAAATAATTGTTTTTTTAATAATAGTTGTTGTAGTAGTTTTTTTAAATAAAATAATAGAAATAGTTAAAAATAAAAAGTATAAAAAATAAATATTTTAAAATAGATATAAAATCATGAAAAAAATATTAAAAGCATTTACATATATTGAACTAATAGTAGTTATTATAATAATTACACTCTTATCATCAAGCTGAATATTTTATTTTTTAGATTTTATAAAATGACAAGAAATAAAACAACAAGTTAATGTTATAAAAGAACAATTTAGTAATTTAGAAAAAAAAGTAAAAAATTTCGTAATATTTGATTATGAAATACAATTAAGTACAAATACTTGAACTCTTTGATATATAAATTATATAAATAATTTTGATATTTCGTATAAGCAATATATAGATTTTAATTCTGTTACTTGAAGTGGTATATTGTCTATTACTTGAAGTGGTACAGATAACTGAAGTATAAAAATATATAAAAAAAATAAATTATATATAAATGAACTAATACAATGAGATAAAAAAATTAATTTTGACTTTAATGATGAAATAAAGTACAAAATAATTTGAACATTATCTTGAGAAACTTTAAATGAAATAGATATAAATTATTTTTCAGAAGATAATTTATATCCAAAAAAAAATAATTTATTAATACTTTCAGAAATAAATACAAAAGAAGATAAAAGTTGAAGTTGAAGTTCAGATTTGTTAATAAAAAATATATGATGAATTAAAAGTATAATATGAGATTGAATTAATTATTATGATGAAGTGTATTTATTTTTTGAAAATAATTGAAAACAAGATTTTATACAAATAAAAAAATAACAATGAAAATAGCATTTTTTTGAACTTGAGAATTTTCTAAAAATATTTTGGCTTGAATATTACAAAATATTGAAATAGAAATAAAATTAATCGTATCTCAACCAGATAAACCAGTTTGAAGAAAACATATTTTGGAACCTACTCAAGTAAAATTATTAGCATTAGAGAAAAATATAAAAATATTACAGCCAGAAACCTTAAGAAATAACGAAGTTTTTTTCAATGAATTAAATTCCTTAAAATTAGATTTTATAATAGTCGTAGCTTATTGAAAAATAATACCAAAAGAAATTTTAACTTATCCAAAATATTGATGCATAAATATACATGGTTCAATATTACCAATGTATAGATGAGCTAGTCCTATACAAGAAGCTATAAAGAAATGAGATAAAGAAACATGATTAACAATAATGTATATGTCAGAATGAATGGATGAATGAGATATACTAACTATAGAAAAAGTTATTATAGATAAGTTAGATAAAACCGATGATATATTTAAAAAATTTGAAAAAATAGGATCATGATTATTAGTAAATACATTAAAATGAATAATTGATTGAAATATTGATCAAAAAAAACAAGATAACAATAAAGCAACATATTGTAAAAAAATATTAAAAGAAGAATGAGAAATAAATTTTAAAATTGACAAATGAATAAATATTTTTAATAAATATAGAGCCTATTCTAATTGGCCTTGAATTTATACATATTATAATAATAAAAAATTTAATATAGAAGACTGTGAATTAGTTGATTATAAATGAAATGAAAATATTGGTAAAGTCCTTAAAATAGAGAAAAATTTAGTGTGAATAGTATGTATTGATAATAAAATACTTATTTTGAAACAAATAAAACTTGAATGAAAGAAAAGTATGAATATACTATCATTTATAAATTGAAATAAAACTTTTTTAGAATATAATTTTTAATCCCCATGTTAAATATTGCATTAAATACTTTTAAAGAAATAGTAAGAAATAAATTTTTATATCTTATATTGTTCTTTGCTTTTATATTTATAGTATTTTCGGTATCTTTAGGTAAACTTACAATTTGAGATGATACAAAAATAATAGTAGATTTTTGATTATCTATGATAGAAATTTTTTGACTTGTATGAGTATTATTTGTTTGATCACAATTACTTTTTAAAGAAATAGAATGAAAAACTATTTTTTTAATACTTAGTAAACCTATAAAAAGATATGAATTTATTTTAGGTAAGTTTTTTTGATTTTCTGCTACAATATTTTTAATAATATTACTTCAATCAATTCTATTTTTATTAGTTTTATTAATTAAAGATATAGAAATAACTAAACTTATAGTTTTTTCATTATTATTTACATTTTTTAAATTAGAAATATTACTTTGATTAGTATTTTTCTTTTCAACATTTATGTCAAATATATTAACTATATTAGTTACTCTTATGATTTATTTTTTAAGTCATAGTTTTACTATATTACTTGATATTGCTAATAGAACTAGTAATTTGATTGTTGTCAATTTTACAAAATGATTACAAATATTATTTCCTCCATATGAAGCATTAAATATAAAAGATGTAATATGAAGTTTTCAAAATTTTCACAATAATTATTTTATTTTTAATACTTTTTATTCTATAGCTTATATTACAATTATTTTATTTTTTACTATTCAAATATTTAATAGTAAAAAATTTGAAAATTAAAATAATTATATAAAATGAAAAAAAACGATATATATAAAATCTGAAAAGATTTATTGATAGATAATAATAAAATAGAGAAAATTTTATTAAAAATAACTGGCCTTAGTAAAAGTCAGTTATTTTTATGTGAAGATATAGATAATAAATACCTAGAAAATATATTTAATTATTTTAAAAAAATAATTAAAGGAGAACCATTGGAGTATATTACAAATAATGCTGAATTTTATTGATTTGATTTTTATGTTGATAATAGAGTATTGATACCTAGAAATGATACAGAAATAATGGTTTATAAAGCTATTGAGGAAATAAAAAAAACAAAAGAAGATATTATTTTAATAGATGTATGAACTTGAACTAGTTGTATAGTAATTTCTATACTTAAAAGTTTAATATCTATTAATAGTAAAAAAAATGAAAGTTATGTTATAGATATATCAAAAAATGTTTTAGAAGTAAGTAAAATAAATATAAAATTACATGAATTAGAAAATCAAATAACACAAATAAAATGAGATTTATTAGAATATTTTTTAATATCTTCTCCTGAAAATATTTCCTTTGAAAAAGAGAGATTTATAGAAAAAAAAATAATAATTACTGCAAATTTACCATATATAAAAAATGGAGATTTTGAAAATATGGATGAAGAAACTATTAATTTTGAGCCTAGTTTAGCACTTTATTGATGAGTTCATACTTGATTTGAGTTATATGAAAAAATGATTATACAATGCATAATATTTAAAGAAATAAGAAAAATATACAAATTAATTCTATTTATAGAAATATGATTTGATCAAAAAGAGGTATGTGAAAATTATTTAAATAATTTTTGAATAAAATTTGAAATATTTAGGGATAATTGATGAATAGATAGATGTGTAAAAATATTAATTTAATTAATATTATAAAACCATTTTAATATAGATGAAAATAAAAATCAATATCTTATTTTTTGTAGTTCAAATTAAATTTTATAATTTAGATAATAATAATTTTTTGTATTTATTTAAAAATATGATAAAATAAATAAGTTAGTAAATAATAAAGTAATATGTGATTAGAAGATTATTCTCCAGAAATAGAATCATCTGACGGATTATGACAATCGATTGAATCTACAAAAGAAACTAGTGAAAAGTATAATGAATCTAGTAGAAAAGCATGAGCTAAGGTTGCTAAAGTTTGAAAAGATGAAAAAAAAGCCAAAAAATATGATTTTTTATTGGCTTGATTTATGGTCAAAATAATTGTAGATAAAAAATACGATTTTATACTTGAATCTTTATTTAATTCTATTCATATATGATACCCTTCAAATTTTATTTTATGAATATTGTCAATAATAAATATTGATATAAGTAATAAAATAAGAGAGGTGTCAAATAAACAATTAATTAATTTTAAATATAGTATAAAAAATGATATTGAAATCTTTGATGATAAAAATATTAATTTTAAAATTAAAGAAAGAATTAATTACTGGATTGAAGATATAATGGATAGTGTAATATTAGAATATTCAAATATTCAAACTGAAAAATTAAAGCAACTATTAATAATAGAGGAAAAAATTTTATTAGAATACATTAGTAATATATTTTCATTTTTTTTAGATGAAATAAATATTAAAATATCTAAAAATAAATCTGAAAGTATATCAACTTTTATAATATTAGAGGTGAAAAAATCTATAGATAAATTAATATTAGAAGATATATAGTTAAATATAATTTATAATTTATAAGATAAAAAAATATTTGACTTATAATAACTATTGAGTAAAATCCTGGCACAAAATAAAGTAAATCCATCTAATAACTATTCTTTAAATAAAAAGAAAAGTAGATGGATTATATTTTAGTTTTTAGAATATTTTTAAATTTTAATAATTTTATAATGGTTAAAGTAACTCCTTTAGATAAGATTAGAAACATAGGTATTATTGCACATATTGATGCTGGTAAAACTACTTGTACTGAAAGAATTTTATATTATACTGGTAGAATACACAAAATAGGTGAAACTCATGATTGACAAGGAACAATGGATTGGATGGAACAAGAAAAAGAAAGAGGTATAACAATTACTTCTGCAGCTACTACTTGTTTTTGGAAGAACCATCAAATAAATATTATTGATACTCCTTGACATGTAGATTTTACTATAGAAGTAGAAAGATCTCTTAGAGTTCTTGATGGTTGAGTTGCAGTATTTGATGCATCTCAATGAGTTGAACCTCAATCAGAAACTGTTTGGAAACAAGCAGATAAATATAATGTACCTAGAATAGCATTTATTAACAAAATGGATAAAATGGGGGGAGATTTTGAAATGTCTATAGATACTATTAAAAAAAGATTAGCTTGAGATAAAGTAGTTGCTATTCAATACCCTATTGGTGCTGCTGAAACTTTTATAGGTATAGTTGATCTTATAGAAATGAAAGCTTATCATTTTGAAGGTGATTCTTGAGAAGTTATAAAAGAAATTGATATTCCTTCAGATATATTAGATAGATGTAATGAGTTAAGAGAAGATATGGTTGAAAAAGTTGCATCTCAAGATGATGAACTTATGAATAAATATTTTGAAAATGGTGATTTGGAGGTAATTGATATTAAAAAAGGTTTAAGAAAAGCTGTTAGTAATAATGAATTATATGCTGTAGTTTGTGGTTCTGCTTTACAAAATATAGGTGTACAAATGGTTATTGATGCGGCTGTTGAATATTTACCTTCTCCTATAGATGTGAATGAAGCAATGATTGATTGTAAAGATATAGATTCAAAAGAAACTTTTAAACAAATTCCAGTTTCTAATGATTCTTCATTAGCGGCAATTGCTTTTAAAATAGCTACGGACCCTTTTGTTGGTAGATTAACATTTACTAGAGTTTATGCAGGTACATTAAAATCTTGAACATATATTTATAATGCTACTTCTGGTGAAAAAGAAAGAGTTGGTAGGTTAGTTCAAATGCATGCAAATGAAAGAGTTGAAATACAAGAAATTACAGCATGAAATATTGGTGCAATTATTGGTTTAAAATCTACTAAAACTGGTGATACATTATGTGATTTAAATGATAAATTTTTAGTAGAATCTATAGAATTCCCTCAACCTGTTATTTCTATTTCTGTTGAACCTAAAACAAAAGCAGATCAAGAAAAAATGGGTATGGCTTTATCAAAATTAGCTGAAGAAGATCCTTCATTTAGAGTTAAAACAGATGAAGAAACTGCTCAAACTATTATTTCTGGTATGGGTGAATTACACTTAGATATCATTGTTGATAGAATGAAAAGAGAATTTAAAGTAGAATGTAATGTTGGTGCTCCACAAGTATCTTATAGAGAAACAATTAAAAATATTGCTAAAGATGTTGAACATAAATATTCTAAACAAACTTGAGGTAGAGGTCAGTATGGTCATGTAGTTATTACATTTGAACCATATAAGGAAATGGATGAAGAAGATATAAAAGCTGAATTAAAAGAAAAACCAACTAATAAATTTGTAAATAAAATTATTGGTGGTACTATACCTAAAGAATATATTCCTGGTGTACAAAAAGGTTTAACTGAAGCCTATAATAGAGGTTTTGTTGCTGGTTATCCAATGGTTGATATAAAAGCAACTTTAACATTTGGTTCATTTCATGAAGTAGATTCAAGTGAATTGTCATTTAAATTAGCTGCTAGTAAAGCATTTAAAGAGGCATGTAGAAAAGCTCAAGCTACATTATTAGAACCAATAATGAAGGTAGAGGTAAATACTCCAGAAGAATATATGGGTGATGTAATAGGTCAGCTTAATTCTAAAAGAGGAAGAATTGAAGAAATGGGTAATAGAGGTATGGCTAAAATTATTACAGCTTATGTTCCATTATCTGAAATGTTTGGTTATATGACAGATTTAAGATCTGCTTCTCAAGGTAGAGCTACATATGCAATGGAATTTCATCATTATGAAGAAGTTCCAGCTAATGTTGCTACTAAGGTTAGAGAAGATAGAGGATTTGTTTTATCTGATGAAGATTAATAAACTGAACTAAAAAACAATCACTCAAATATGAGTGATTGTTTTTTAGTTATATGTAAATACTAGTTTCAAAATCAATTACATCTAGTGTAAATTCTGGATAGTTTTCTAGAAATAATTTGTATTTTTTTATATCAAACTTATCTTTTTGTACTTTTACTTCATATGCCTTTTTATCCTTTTCTATTATAAAATCTACTTCATTTTTATTTTGAGTTCTCCAAAATTTTAAATCGGTTATCTTATATGTATTTAGTAAATTTTTAAAAACTAAATTTTCAAATAAAGATCATTTATCAATTCTATAATCAAATGCTTCGAAGTTATTTAAAAAATAATTTCTAAGTCATAAATCATAAAAATATATTTTTTGCATTTTTGTTAACTCTTTTCTTATATTATTATAGAATGGAGATATTGTAGCAATATGAAAAGATTTTTTCATTATGTATATATATTTTTCTACTGTTATTGCATTTAAATTTATTGTATTTGATATTTCATTTAGATTTAATAAACTTCATATTTGACTAGACAATATTTTTAAAATAAAATAATATTTTTCTTCATATTCTACTCCAGCTTCTAATATATCTTTTTTTATATATGATAATCATATTTCCTCTAATAAATTTCTCTTTTCTTCAAAATCATCTTCCAAAACTACATCAGGATATCATCAATAAATTATATATTCGTTATAATAGTTATCTAAATCATTTTTTTCTATTAATGGTATACTTTTATCATTTAAGTATTTAATAAAATGTTGTTTTCATTTAAATATTAGAAATTCTTCAAAATTTAATGTATTTATATAAAATATTTTCTTTCTTCCTGCAAGAGAATCTTTAAAATTTTTATCAATATAAAAGTCAGAGCTTCATGAAACTATTAGCTTAATATTTCATTTATATTCATCAAATATATATTTTAAAAAATTACTAGGATCTTTCAAATACTGTATTTCATCAATAAATATATATTTTTTAATATCACTTTTTCATACAATTTTAAAAATATTTTCAGGATGTTCATTTAATAAATTTAAAAAATCTGGATTTTCTAAATTTATATAGTTTGTAAATAATCATTCTGAATCAAATTTAGATTTCAGATTTTTTATAATTGATGTTTTTCATATTTGCCTAGCTCAAAGTAATAACAATATTTTATCATTATCAACATATTTTATTATTTCTTTTTCAATTAATCTATTAAACATTTTAGATATTTATAAAGTATAAATTTAGTATTATCTAAAATATTATATTATATTTTATTTATTTTGCAAAACATTTTTAGGTAGTATGTCAAAACATTTTTATTCCTTGCTATTTTACTATTTTTCATTATCATACTTAAAATGTTTTAGAAAAATAATAAATATTTATGAGATTTAATTTAGATAATTTGGTAACTGAGTATGAAGAATTACAAAAGAAACTTTCTGATTCTGATATTTTTAAAGACCAAAAAAAAGTTAGAGAAGTAGCTACAAGAAAAAAGAGTATAGAAGAAGCTGTTAATTTATATAAAGATTATAAAAAATCTAATGAAATAATGATTGAAAATAAAGAAATGCTTGATATTGAAAAAGATGAAGAAATGAGAGAATTATTAAAAGAAGAAATAAGATGATTAGAATTAATTATTCCAGAAATGGAAGAAAAATTAAAAATATCACTTTTACCAAAAGATCCAAATGATGAAAAAAGTATTATAGTTGAAGTTAGAGCTGGTACAGGTTGAGATGAAGCAGCTCTTTTTGTATGAGAATTATCAAAGTCTTATATAATGTTTGCAGAATCTGAATGATTTATTGTTGAAATCACAGAACAAGCATTAAGTGAATGATGATGAGTTAAAGAAATAATTTTTGAAATAAAATGAGAATGAGCATATTCTAGATTTAAATATGAATCAGGTGTTCATAGAGTTCAAAGAATTCCAGAAACAGAATCAAAATGAAGAGTACATACAAGTGCTATTACAGTTGCAATAATGCCAGAAGTAGATGAAATAGATATAGATTTAAAGGAAGAAGATGTTGAAATGTCTTTTTGTAGAGCTAGTTGAGCTTGAGGTCAACATGTTAATAAAACAGATTCTGCAGTTAATTTAAGACATAAACCAACATGAATTACGGTTTTTTGTCAAGATGGTAGATCTCAACATAAAAATAGAGAAAAAGCTCGGAATATACTTAGATCAAGAATATATTCATTTGAAGAAGAAAAAAGAATGAAAGAATTATGAGAAGTAAGACTTGCACAAGTAGGTTCATGAGATAGATCTGAAAAAATTAGAACTTATAATTTTCCACAAGATAGGGTTACTGATCATAGAATAGGACAAAATTTTTCAGGTATACCATATATTATGATGGGAAGATTAGCACCTATTATCGATGCACTAGCAGTTGCAGATCAACAAGCTAGATTAGAAGCTGCTTGAAAATGACAAATATAAAAATAAAGACTAAGATTTTCTTAGTCTTTATTTTTATATTTTATATAATCATTTATAAATATTTGTCATACAGCAACTACAGGTATGGATATAATAATACCTAAAATTCAAAATAAAGTCGCTCAAATAACCATTGCAACCAAAACTGAAAATGAAGATATAGATAGATTTTTTCACATAACATAGGGTACTAATATATTGTTTTCAAATTGTTGTATAAATATATATAATACAAATATTATGATTGTTGCTTGAAATCATAATCATAATCATATTGCTAATGCAGGTATTAAGGCTATAAATGGTCATATATATGGTATAAATTCCATTAATCAAGCTATTATTGATAATACAAATACTTCTTCTACATATACTCAAAACAATCTAATAATTAATAATCACACAAAAGTAATAGAAAATATACTAAATGATAATATAAATTGACTTTTAATCCAATCATTAAGGGCTTTTAGTATACTATTTTCTCTTTTTTTCAAATATCTTGAACTATTCTTTGGTAAAATATCATAGTAAAATTTCCTAATGCTTTTTCTTTCTAATGCTATAAAAAATGTAAAGATAAATAATAATATGAATTTAGTTAAAAAATTAGTAATTCATGAAATTATTCATATTCAACTAGTTAAAAATTCTTTTAAATTATTTGTTATGAAAAATGATATTTGTCAAATATTTTCTTTTATTGAAATCAATATTTTATTTATATCTACATATACTAGTAGATTTTTCATAAAACTAGGTAAATTAAATCAATCTACTCATTTTGAATTATATGTTTCAATAGAATTATTTATTCAATCAGTTAATATGTTTAATAATAATGAAAATTGTTTTATAAATATAGGAGTAATAGAAAAAAACAATATAAATATAACAATTAATATTGAAAAATATATTATTGTAATTCATACTCAATCAGATATTTTCCATTTATTAAATTTATTTAATAAAGGTGAAAATAATACATTTAAAAATAATGCTAATCATAAAATAATTAATATGTTTAATATATTATATATAAATAAACATATTATTATAAAAAAGGTAAGTATAAATAGTTTTGTTAAAAAACTATATTCTTTTTTCTTTAGATTTAATATTTTTTGTACCATATTAAAGATATATTAATTATTAGATACTAGAATTATTTAGAAAGCTGAATGTATTAAATTACTGAAGCCATCTATTTACTAATTATATTACTCATATTATAAAGTAATTTTAGTATAATTATAATATATCATAAATTTATTATTTTGCAAAAACATTAAAATTTATTTATATTTTTTATAGGGTTGATAATAACACTATTTTTTTATACACTAGAATTATTTAGAAATTTTAGTATATCAAATGGCTGAAGCCATCTGTTGACTAATTTTACTACTAATAGTGTAAAGTTATTTTAGTATAATTACTTTCTCTATAATAATTTAGACTAAGCTATTTTATATTTCTTCTTTTTTCTCAATAGGAAATAGTAATCAAATAATTGTTATATTTTTTATAAAAATTAAATTATTAAATTTTTTTACTATTTTTTTGTATAATTCTAATCTTTTTCATAAATCAAAACTTATTTCTATTATAATATCTTTAACATATAAAAAATTATGATTTTTATTTATTTTAGGATGTTTATTACAAACTTTAAATATAAAATTTAATTCATTATGAATTAATTTATATGTATTAGTTTTTTCTGTCAATTTTGTGTTAATAGTATTTTCTGAAAAATCTTTTTTCTTTAAAATAATTAATTCATTAAATATTTCATTATGTTTATTTAAATAATCTTTTGTTACTTCATAAATACTAGGTATTTGATTATTTTTTTCATTAAAAATATATAATATTTTTTTTTCTAGTTTTTCTATTTTAATTTTTATTAAAATTATGAAAATCATAAAAATTATGTAAAATATTAATATTCAAATCGTATAGTAAATCATATTCTTTTTTTATATATTAAGATATTTGTATAATACTATCATATTTATTAAAATAAATCAAAAGATTAACTTATGCAATTAAATATACCAATAAATAAACAAGCTATTTTTATAAAATCTATTATGTGGAATACTATAATAGAAATTTTTAAAAATGAGAAAAATATTGATATAACTCCTCATATGTCATCTATTCAGCTTAAATGAAAAATAATTTTTATAAAAACAAATAAACCTATTATAAATACAGAAGCTTTAATGTTAGATGATAAAATAAAAAATCTTTTCTTAAAAAAAATAAAAAAAATATGAATAAAAATTTATGATTTTGAGTTAAGATATCTTTAATTTCATTATATTTAATTATTTTCTTTTAAATAATTTTTAAAAAAATATCTTTTTTTTGACTAAACTTTATTATAAATGATATAATATACTAAATATTATTTAATTTTATTTATTATGTTTAGATTAAAAAAGAAAAGTGTCTTTAAAGAGGAGTTTTTTTATAATGTAAAGTTAGTTATTTTAGCTGCATCTGTTGTAATGATTTGGAGATGAATATGGAATTTAATAGATGAATATTTTTTACCAGATGATTTTCTTTTATCAAATATATTAACTATTTTACTTTGAATTTCTATTATGTTTTTTATTGAATATGATTTAGAGGCTCTTTGAGTTTGAGATGAATAAAAAAACTATATTGTTTTATAAAACAATATAGTTTTTTTATTCTGTAATTATTTAGAAAAATTAGTATATAAAATAGCTTTTGTAATTTAATAACTAACTGTATTATTAGATTAGTTTTAATATATTTTCCTATTTATTTATTAATTTTTTCATATTTTATTCAATCAATTTCAATAGTGTTTTTTCCATTTAATTTTAAATCATTTATAATCATTGATACTAAAATAATTAATAATGCAATTATTAATACAATAAGAGTTCAATTTTCTAATTTCTCATCCAATAATTTAACATAGGAATTAATTAATCTTTTTACCATAAATGTAATAAATATAAATATTATTTTAATTAAACCATATATTTATATAAAAAGCAAAAAAATAAGGCCTATTATTTAAAAAATATTTTTTTCTTAATTTTTTCTATATAAATTGCAAAAAAATTATGAAGTTTTATTATCAAAAGAGATGTTTTAATATCTCTTTTTTTAACATAAAAATAATTTTTCCTAATTTGCAAAAATCAAGAAAATAGATATACTAAAACATATTAAAAATTAATAAAAAAATTATGAAAAAGATATCAATATGAATACAAGATTATAAAAAATTGATAACAGAAAATTATCATTATGTAGATAAAACAAAAACTATCTATACTTTATTAACAACAAATAATTATTATTTTCTATCTCGTCCAAGAAGATTTTGAAAAAGCTTGACATTATCAGGTATGAAGTATTTGTATCTATGAGAAAAAGAATTATTTAAAAATACATATATCTACTCTAGATGGGATTTTTGAGAAACAAATCCAGTAGTATATATGAGCTTTGCATGATATAATAAAACAGAAGATTTAAAAGAATATATAGAAAAAAAATTAGAAATATTTATAGATGATAAAATATATAAAATAACAGATTTTATAGAAAATATAAATATGTGAGATTTAGTAACAGCTATATCAAAAAAATATAATAAACAAGTAGTAGTACTAGTTGATGAATATGATAAAGTAATAC
>DIUG01000022.1 GCA_002422305.1 Patescibacteria group bacterium UBA6164
AGTCTTTTTCTCATAAATATAGATACTTCATACCTGATAATGTAAGTGATTTTCAAAATCTTCTTGGACGAGATAGAAAATAATATTTATTTGTAGTCAATAAATCATACATAGTTTTTGTTTTATCTACATAATAATAATTATTTGTTATTAATTCTCTAAAATCTTGTATTCATATTGATATCTTTTTCATAATTTCTTGATTAATTTTTAAATTTTTCTTCATTATATTCAAAAACATTAAAAACTCAAAAATTTTACAATTTTTGAGTTTTATAAATAAAATAAATTTAAAATAGAGTAAATAAAAAATCAAATTTATTTGGCATATTTTTTAAACCAAGTTAATTGTTTTTTTGCATAATTCCTATTATTTTTTTGTACTAATTCTATAGTCTCATCTAAACTAAGTTTTATATTTAATTTTTCCTTTTCTCATAGACTCAATTTTTTATCTAAAATATAATCATTTCATAAATTCAATAAATAATTAATTACTTCTTTATATCAAATAGTTTGCAATCAAAAATCATTTTTATTATATATTTTTAATAAATTATCTACTTCATTAATAAATCATTTCTCAAACATTTGCTTAACTCTAAAATCTATATTTTCATATAATTTTTCCCTATTTCAATCATATGGACTTAAAAATAAAGTATCATATTTTAATTTTTTATCTTCTCTAAAATCCATTTTTGATTTTCAAGTAAGAATTTTAATTTCTAATGCTCTAATAATATATCTAATATTATTAAAATGTAATTCCTTTGCATACAAAGGATCTAATTTAAGTAATTTATTATAAAGATATTCATTTCAATACTCCTTAGCTTCATTTTCTAGAGTTTCTCTAATATATTTATCTGCTGGTATTTTAGGAATATTTAAATCATAAATTAAAGTATCTATATATAATCAAGTACCTCAACATAAAATAGGTATTTTTCATTTTAAATAAATTTCCTCCATTTTTTTTTCAGCTAGTTTTTTAAATTCTCATACAGAATAAGTATTATCAGGAGTAATAATATCTATCATATGATGTGTAATTCATTGTTTTTCACTATCAGTTATTTTTCATGTTCAAATATCTAAACCAACAAAAATCTGCCTAGAATCAGTAGATATTATTTCAGAATCAATATATTTAGCTATATCAATACTCATTTGTGTTTTTCAAGATGCTGTTGGACCATAAATAACTATTAATTTTTTATTTTTTCATTTTGAAATACTATTAATATTTTCTTTTAAAAATTTTTGTATTTTTTCTTTAAAATCCATAATATTTTGTTATATAAATATATTTACACAATATACTAAATTAGTAAAAAAAGTAAAAAAAATATTTTTTTTAAAAAAAGTTTTGACTTAAAGAAGTTTTTTGCTAATATAAGTCCGCTAAATGATTAATTGCCACCATAGCTCAGCTGGTAGAGCATTCGCCTTGTAAGCGAACGGTCATCGGTTCAAATCCGATTGGTGGCTCCATTTCTAAAATAGAAATAATGATTTTATGGGCAGATACCAGAGTGGCCAAATGGGACGGACTGTAAATCCGTTAGCTTAGCTTTCGGGGGTTCGACTCCCTCTCTGCCCACCATTAAAATTTAAAAAAACAAAAAGCCCGGGTGATGAAATTGGTAGACATGTTGGTCTTAGAAACCAATGCTTAATCGCATGCGAGTTCGATTCTCGCCTCGGGCACCATTTTACCAAATATATTATATTTTTGATTCGTACTTTGGCGAACAAATTAAAAAAACATTTATGAAAACAGGAATACATCCAAACACAAGCAATATTACAATAACTTGTTCATGTGGTGCAGAATTTAAAGTAAATTCAACTATAGAAAATACTAAAGTTGAAATATGTTCATCTTGTCATCCGTTTTATACTGGTGAACAAAGAATTCTTAAAACTGGTGCAGTTGATAAGTTTTATGCTAGAATGAAAAAAGCAGAGGCACTTAAAAAATAGTAATTCAAAAATAAAACCTTTTTTTAAAAGAGGTTTTATTTTTTTTTATTTGATAAAAATAAAACTATATATAGAATAAATAGACTATAAGAAATTATTAAACTACAAAAATGAAAATAAAAAATATTGCATATCCCGTAATTCTCTTACTATTATTATGAGTCCCCATAATTCGATATTATGTCAGTACACCTGAAATAAATGCATGTGTTCTAGATTATGTAGATAATTTAAAAGATAGTAATTATAAATGATATATGTATGATATAAATTGAATAAAGCATATAGAACCATTAAATTCTGATTTTAATGATAGTTTAAAAGAATATAGAATATGAGAAACTAATTGATGTTTAATGTCTAGTAATAATCTATTTAATGATATGAATAATACTTTTTATTGTACTATTACATATTTAATAAGAAATGCTCCTATAAATGATAAATTTAAAGAACCGTTATGAATATTAAAAAGTGAGTAATTTTTCTTTTAAAATAAATATCATTATAAATATAAATAAAATAAATATTAACAAAAAAAAAATGAATAATATACATGCTCATAGAAGTTCTTTATTAATGGTAATAATGGTAATATGTACTCTTACTATTATATCTACAAATTATATGTTTACTAAAAGTATAGTTACTGATATTAATAATTCATTAACAGAAAAAGAATATAAAAAAATTTGATGAAAAGAAAATTATATGATACTTCAAGAAATACAAAAAAGAGAATTACTTTCATACTTAAGTAGTTTAAAAAATGAAAAACCAGAATTAATAAAAGAAATATTTGAAAATCAAAAAAATATAGATTCTACAAATAATAATGTATTAGACATAAATACTATAAATGATCTAAAAAATGAATCATATATAAAATGAAATTCTTGAGCCTTGATTACAATAATAGAATTTTCAGATTTAGAGTGTAATTTTTGTATTGAACAACATAAAAAATGAATATATAAAGAAGCCTTAGATAAAAATAATGATAATGTAAATTATATATTTAAGAACTTCCCTTTTCCTAATCATAAAAATTCACAAAAAGAAGCCGAAGCAGGTAAATGTATAGAAAATATAGCTTGATGAGAAAAATATTTAGAATATATAGATACTATATATTCTACTACAAAATGAGGTTGAGAATGATATGATTTACAAGAATTACCTAAATTAGTAGAAATACTAGGTATAGATAAAATACAATTTAATGATTGTTTAGAAAACTGATTTGCGATAAAACAAGTAGAAAAAGAATTTGTACAATGAAGAATGCTTTGAATAAATTCTGTTCCGTCTAGTATGATTTTAAATAATAAAACTTGAGAATATAAAATAGTTTCAGAAGTAATAGATTATATTACATTAGAATCTATAATAAATGAAATAACAAGATAAAAAAAGTAGAAATGATAATTTATATCATTTCTACTTTTTTTATTTACTATTAATAATATAAAAACTACTCACTATTCCTACGGTTTCCGTTCTAAGAATTCTATCTCATAAATATACTCTTTTAAATCCAAATTTTTCAAACAAAATATTTTCACTTTCATTAAAACCTCATTCAGGTCATACAAATATATTAATATTTTTTTTATAATCTAGATTTAATTCTTTTAATAAAAATGAATCTTTATTTTCAGTATGAAAAAATATATTTTCATCATTCACTAAATCTCAAAAATTAATTTTATCTAAAAAAATAAGTTCTGGTTTATAATTTCTACCTGATTGTTCTACTGATTCTGACAAAATTTTATTTAATCTTTCTATTTTATTATCTGTAATAAAAAGTTTTTGACTTCTTTGAGATCTAAAAAATATAAAATTTTTTATTCAGACTTCTACTCATTTTTGTATTATATATTCTATTTTTTCAAATTTATTAGGAATTGATTGATATAAATTTAATTCAAAATCTATTTCTGTTTTTTTATATTCTCTTCATATTTGTTCTAAAACTATATCTTTTTTATTTATTTGTTTTATTTCAAAAATATAATCATATTCATCAATTCAATCAAAAAAAATCAATTTTTCTCATACTTTTATCCTAAGTACTTTGATTAATTGATATATTATTCACTCATCAAGTAGAACAAAAGTAAAATTTATAGTATTTAAATTTGATATATAAAATCTTTGCATAAATAAAAATTAGTAAATAATAAAATATTACTATTATCTAGGCATACCATAAAAATCTAAACCTTTACTATCAACCATAGTTTTAGTAAGAAAATTTTTCTTTTTACCTTTTACAAAAAATCCTCTCTCATCAATAATACCTTGTTCTATAAGTGTAGAAGGGTTTTTATTTGCTAATCTTTTTTTTGGAAAATTTTTTTTATTTTCAAAATAATGAACCCTTGCTTTATAACTTTGATTTTTTCTTGCTTGTGGATTCTCATTTCCCATATAAACCTGAAAAGAAGCTTTTTTATTTTTCGCTAATTTTCTTGAAGCAGCTTGTTTTTTTACAATACTAGATTTTAACCCGTGACTATTTGCCATAATTCAATTTCTTAATTTTTAAATTTGTTTTTATATTATATTTATTTATTTCAAAAAATAAAGCCTAAAACTCATTTTTTAGATTTTCTAAAATATAAGGTTCAAGCTGTATTTTTTATGGAGCGGGGGACGAGGTTTGAACTCGCACACCCAAGGGTTGAAGCCTTAGTACACTCACTCTTTTATGTTACCCCCGCATATACTTTTTTAAAGTGCACAGGTATTTTATAAATTTTATTTATTTAGTCAATTTTTTTTTTGATTTTTATAAAAATATGTTAATATAACAATAATAATAACTAAATATAATAATTATGTATAAATTTAATATAGAAAATATAATAAATAGTTTCTTAGATAATATACTTGAAAATATAGAATTTTATTTACCTAAAATTTTATGAGCTTTGATAATTGTTTGAATTTGAGCATTAATATCTATATGAATTTATAAATTTGTAATGTATTTATTTAAAAAATTCAAAATTATTGAATTAATAGATAAACTAAACATAGATTTTAGTGATACTATTAATAAAGATGAAATTTTAGATATAGAAGAAGATGAATTAAAAGAAATAAAAGAAAAAATATTAATAAAAAGAAAAAAATCAAAGTTATCTGATAAAATAAAAATAAATATAATAACTTCTAAAGCTGTATCATATTACTTTTTTCTAATATTTTTTAGACTATCAATAATTCATATTTGAATAAAAGAAGTAGAAATTTTTCTTTGAGAATTAATTAATTATTTACCTAGTTTATTTATAGCAATTGTTATATGATTTTTTTGAGTAAGATTTGCAAATTTTATACATGATGTAGTATTTCATGCTTTAGACTTTAGTAAACAAAAAACAGCTAAAATAATAGCTAGTTGAGCTCAAGTTATAATTCTATTTTTTACACTAATGGTAGTTTTAAGTAAAATATGAATAGAAAGTCAAATAACTAATACAATTTTAATATGATTTATTTCTATGTTATCAATTGCTTGAGGTTTAGCTTTTTGATTATGATGAAAAGATATAGCTCATGAAATTTTAGAAAGTTTTAGAAAATAAAAGAAATATAAGTTTTAAAGCTTATATTTCTTTTATTTTCTATCTTATTTGATAAAACTCCCCTCTTTTATAAATATCTTTATTATCTATAGAAGTTATGGCAGGAAAAATAATATCACATTTTCTTAAAGTAGAATTAAAATTTAGAGAATTATTACATGGACAAGAATTACATATAGCATTTCAAAATATTATGTCTCATCAACTATATTCACAACTACTTGAAAGTATATTTGGTACACACACTTTTTTTCAATTACAATATAATCATTCTCAACATTGGAGATTACTAGTACATCATTTTTCTAAAATAGGGCATCATCTATTTTTTATATCTCACTTTATAAGTGGGCATAAATCTACATCATCAAAAACTCAATCACCATCTGTATCTACACTTCAAAGTGATATTCAATCAACTTCTATTGTTATAGTAGAGGTTCAAATAGTTAAATTCTCGTCACTTACTGTTAATGTAACATCTTTTATTCACTCCGTTAGATATAAATGCTCTGGATTTCTAATATTTACAATTCTTCAATCTCATAAATTCCAATTATAAGTATATGGTCATTTTCATCAAGAAATAGTAGCATCAAATTTTATTAACAAAGGTCATTGTCAAGAAATTTTTGATGGTTTTATCTTAACAGTAATTCATCATGTGTTATTATTTGTGTTATTGCTTGTGTTATTGTTTGTGTTATTGTTTGTGTTATTGTTTGTGTTATTGTTTGTGTTATTATTTATGTTATTGTTTGTGTTATTATTTATGTTATTATTTATGTTATTGTTTGTGTTATTATTTATAAAAAATGTACTATGAATTTCTCAAGTATTTCAACAATTATCTAAAACTCTTAAAAAAACTTTCCGTTCTCCATTTTTTGTAAATTCAAAATCATTTATATATTTTCAATACTTTTTAGTTTCTTCTCATGTATTCATATTATAAA
This sequence comes from Patescibacteria group bacterium UBA6164, assembly GCA_002422305.1. Lineage (GTDB taxonomy): Bacteria > Patescibacteriota > Gracilibacteria > BD1-5 > UBA6164 > UBA6164. The sequence continues at coordinate 6,545 of DIUG01000022.1, forward strand.
ATCTCCATATATAAGATTCTGTAGGATTAAATCAAGATTCACATTTTGTAATTGTATTTAATGTAAAATCATATACATTTTTTGTATTATTTAAATCTGAAAAACTACAATTTTTAGAATCTTTATTACAAATCTTATCATAAACAAGTATATCAATTGCTAAATTATTTTCTTGTTTTTGCTTACAAGAATTTGCTTTTAATGTAATATATGCCATTTTTAAAAACATTTCCTTTGAAATAGTTTGTTTTGGTCTAATTTTTCAATCAATTACATCTATAAGTTTTAAATTACTTATTTCTCAATCTTTACTAACATTTATTAATTCATAATCTAAAGCTTTTTGAAAATCTGGATAAAAACTATAAACACTTCAATCTAAATTTTTAGGACTTACATCATCTGATATTTTTTTTGTAATTTTTCAATCATAAATATCTTGTCTTATTTTCATAGCTTGTTCACTTGTTAATATTCAAGATGCTCTTAAAATAATAGATATTGCTTCTTCTAAAACTATATTATTATTTGGACAAAATGGTTTTTCTCAATTTTTTGAAGTTCAATCATCACATGAAGTTCAAATATCATAACCATTAACATATCAATTTTTAGATGCATCCGAAATACAATAAAAATATTTATTAGTTTTGTTTATATCATAAAAAGTTGTTTTATTCTCATATTCTGAAATAAAACTAAATTCTGTAAATGGCTGTATACATTTCTTACAAGTAACCTCTCCTAAAATTCATACAAATTCATCACGATTTAATAAAGCTCTAGGATTAAACTTTCAATCTATATCTGGTAAAATCATTCATTTATCATATAATGTTTGAAGCTCATTTATATATTTATAATTAGAATCAATATCTGTAAAAATATTTTCAACTGGAATAGAATATGCTGAAAAAACAGTTTGAAAATTCAAACTTACTAATAATATAAATAATGTAATTATATTTTTTTTAAACATAAAAAAGTTAATATTTGTATTTATCTTTATAAAAAAATTCAAATAAATATATCTAATTAAACAGCATACATAACTATTCAAGCTGCAACTGATACATTTAATGATTCTTTTTTTCATCTCATAGGTATAAAAATTATTTCATCTGATAAATCTAGAATCTTTTTATTTACTCATGATACCTCATTTCACATTATTAAGCAAATTTTTTCTTCATTTTTATTAAATAATTCTCTATAATCTATACTTTTTTTATCTAACTCTATACTATATATTTTATATCATTCTTTTTTTAATTGTTCTATAATATCAAATGGATTTTTATGATATTCCCAATTTATCCAACTTTGTGCTCAAAGAGCAGTTTTACTTATATCATTTCTAGGAGGAGTAGGACAATATCATGTTAAAATTACTTTTTCAAATCAAGCTCAATCACAATTTCTAAAAATTGCTCATACATTTTGCATACTACGAATAGAATCTAAAAGAATTATTTTTGACACAAGTTTATAATTAATAAATATTAATAAATAATATAGCTATTTTTATGATTTTTTCAAGAAACATTTATTAATTATAGGTATTGACCTTTAAATTTGAATTAATTAGTATTATAAATAAATTTATATTTAATATATTCTAACATAAATAAAATTGGTAATTACCTAAAATCTG
>DIUG01000070.1 GCA_002422305.1 Patescibacteria group bacterium UBA6164
AAAGTTTCTTGAAGGCAAGTTATAAATACTTTTTTAAAATTTCTTTTTTCTTTTCTGGAATACTTTTGTTTTCTTTTTTTAAAATTTCAATTTCTTTTTCTAGTTTTTCAATTTCAGAAACTATTTGTTTTTGAGTTTCAAGTTGTGGGAGTGGAATTTTATGAGAATAAACATCATTTCTATTTAATCAAGGAACTCAGGTTCATTTTACTAATTTTTCTAAATCTATTTTTATTAAAACAAAATAAATAAATTTAAGTAAATCATTATTCTTTAATTTAACATAAAAAGTTGTATCTATTGGAAAACAATTTTTATCAAAATAATTAACTTTTCAAGCTGAACCTTTCCTTCAAACAATAATTGTTGGATTGTCTGTAATGAATTCATTATGATATCAAACAATTCAGTTAGCACCAACAACTGGAAAATCTCATTTAATCCTGTCTTGTTCTTTTAATCATTTTCAATATTCCAAAGTTAAAATATCTCATACAAATCTTTCTCATCCATCAACACTTAAAATAATTTCTTCAATTTCACTTTCTAACTCTCAAATTTTTTCTAAATTTTTTTCTTCAATTTTTTCTAAAATTCAAATTTCATTAACTATTTTTTGTTGAATTTCTTTTGGTGGAAGTGGAATTTTTATATTCATTAAATAACTTTTTGAAATATTTTGTAATCAACTTCATGTAAATCAATGTATTACAATTTCAAAATTTAATAATAAAACCAAATAAATATATTTATTTAATAATACAATATTATTAGAATTAAAAACAAAATTATGATCAGAAACTGAAAAATGATTTGAAATATGAATTCAAGAGTTTCATCAATCTCATAAAATTATACTTTCTTCATTATAATCAGCTTCATCAATAAATTTACTTTGAATTTTTGAAGAAGTAAAAAAAGGATATTTTCACTTTTCTAATCAACTTCAAGCACTTCTTTTTGATTTTGCAAAAAAATTAATATTTTCTCATAATACTATCTGCTCCCATTTACTCTCAATTTTAATTTTTTTTTTAAGATTAAGAGAAATAGTTTTTTCAAAATCTACTCTGTCAAAAGTAAGTAAATCTGATACATTAATTCTGAAAATATGATTTTTTAATTCTTCGTGGATTTCTCTTGAATGATTATTTAAAAAACTTTCATAAATATAAGTACTTGCTTTTTTTTCATTAATTATATTTTCTGGATCAAAAAGCTTTGTGCACTCATCAATTAATTTACCTCTTTGTATTGGATGAATTCACTCACTTCACTTTCTATTAGAGAATTCATAACCAAAAAACTCTTTTTCTATATTTTTTTCTCATGTTTTTACTAAAACTATTTTTTGTGAATAAGTGAGTACAAAATAAAATAATTTTTCTTTTTCTATTTCTATAACTTTTCCAAAAAATTCTTTTTGTTTATCAACTTCCGATTTCTTTATTAATTTGATTTTATTTTTATAATCCTTAAAAATCTCATGATTTTTAATATTCTCATTTGGGGCTTTTTGCAATAAAGAAATATAATCTTCAAAACTCGCTCATTCCCAAACTTCACCTACATATTTTGAAACGGGTTTTTCAATAGCATTTAAAACAACATCTTGCAAATTAGTAAAAAATTTATTTACTGATGCTTCCAAATTTTTAGCAAAAAATTTATTTCTTTTTCTTAAAAATAAAGTTACTGTATTTGTTCCAGTTGCCATAAAAGTACCTGAACCAAGTTCAGTAATAGCTATTATTTCAAAATATTTTAAAATTATTTCTCTTGCTTTTGTATAAATTCAAGTATTACTTAAAATAGAACTAGGTAAAACAATTCAAGCAATTCATCACTCTTTTAATAATTGTGCTGTTCTTTCTATAAATAAAGCCTCTATTTCAGACGAATTATCAGTTAATGAATTGTATAAAGCAAAATCATTTTCAGCTTGTTCTTTTTTAAGATTTCATTTAAAAGCACTTACTGAATAAGGTGGATTTGATAAAACAAAATCAAATTGAGCATTTTCTTGTTTATCTTCTGTATTAAATTTTTTTAATTTTTCTTTATAAGTTTTTGAAAATTCAAAACTATCAAGTCAATCTCAATGAATTACTGTAGCAATACCATCTCAATGAAGATAACAACCTACTTTTGCAGTTTTTACAAGTCTATAATCTTTTTCTATTCCGTACATATAATTATAAGCCCAATCAAAAGCAGTTGCTTGCCATTTATCAAGTTCTTTTTTTACATTTGGTCTTAATTTTGAAGTATCTATATTGTTAATAATATTTTGAATTTCTTCCATTGATTCTGTCAAAAAATGTCAACTTCAAGCTGCATAATCAATAGTCGTTGGCAATAAATCACTTGAATCTCAAGTAATAATTTTATTTTCAATAACTTCTTTTATAGGAATTGATTTACAAATAAATCTAGCAATTGGAACTGGTGTAAAAAATTGTCCAGCTTCTTGTTTCAATCAAGTTGTCAAAAGTAACTCAAAAAAATCTCACAAAAATGGTTGTTTTTTTGTATACCTTACTCTATAATTTTGTAAAAGTTCGACTACTTCTTTTAAAACAACTGCATTATCTTCAAAAGTTTCGTCATCAAAAACTTCTTTTATAGCAAATTCATTATTTTTTTGTAGTCTAATTTTTGTAAATTTTTCTAAAATTTTTATTCTTATATCTTCTCATAAATATCAAAACTCATCACTGATTTGTTTATCTGAAAAATCTGTAATTTCTTTTGATAAAAATTCCATCATTCATTTTTTATACAAATCAGTCAATCTTGTTTGAAAACTTATATTATCATCAATTCATTCTTTCCATTGAAATTCTAATTCTTCATTTATTAATTTAGTTCACTCATCATGAATTTTACACAAAAAAAGTGTAAATATTTTATTAAAAGCATTTCATTTATCTGAAACTGTATTATGTCTTAATATTTCTAAAAATCTATTAAATATAAATGATGCATCACTTTCTTTTATATCTTTTAAATCATTTAAAGTCAAAGCTTTTGACTCAAAATCATAAGCTTTTACCCAATCATCAAAAATACCATTTTGTTTTGTGAATTTATTCCATCTTGTATAAAAATCAGCTACATTTGAAGTTTCTTTATAAGATTCTTCTATTCTTATGATTTCATTTCTATATTCTAGATTTTCATTTGAAGTATAAAGCATTATATAATCAGTATTTCTATCTTGTTGAAAATATGTAAAAAGTTGTCCTCAATTTTTTTGCATATTTTTAAATTCTTTTTCAAATTCACTTCACCAAGTTTTACACTCTATCATTAGAAAGGCTTTTCAGTCCTTTTCAACTAAAATATCAAGTCTTCAACTTGTTCAGTGTCAAGAAGGAAAAACTTTTTCTAAAGTGATGTCTTCTGGATTATATCATTTTTCAAGTAATCTATTAACACACTCAAAAACAACCCAGTTTTCAGCTTGTGAAAAATTCCCTGTTGTTTTAGATTCTGATTTTATTTTATCTCAATAATTAAAATTTTCTTTTTCGAAATCAACTTCTAAAATATAGTTATTTTGATATTTCTTTATAAATATATTATTAAAGTTTTCTTTTGGAAAAAAACCTAATTTATTAATAAATTGTTTTTTCATGTTTTTATATTACTTAATATGCATTCTGTATTTTACTAGGCCATTTTTGCCATATTCTTTCTATATATGATAAATTTATCATCATAATATCTAAAAGTACATCATAATTTTTCCTTTCTCATTGAACATATGTTTTTTTTTCATCTGCTTTAACTTGTTGTTTATTTAACATTAAAATAGAAAAAGTAACATCATCATATATTTCTAATTTCTTCTTTACTAATAACATACAATCTGATTCTAAAAAATAATCTTTAGAATTTCTAGTAGAAGTTTTTAGATCATCCATACATAAAACTAATTCTCATATAATTTTAGCACCACAAATATTACTATATTCTTTTAAAAAATATTTTTTCTGTAAATCTACTTCATTTAATCAATCTATAAAATTTTTTTCTCTATCTTTTCAATAATATCTAGTTTTATCTTTTTCTAAATTTTCTATATATTCATCCATTTCATCATCTAATTCTTTAAATAATCAATCTAAAACAATTTGATATGATATTTCTTCTGGTGAACCAATTATACATACAAAATCTTCTATACTTCTAGAAGTTCATGAATCATTTGCTTTTTTACATTGTTGTATTTCATCTTTATATTTACACTGTGCATTTACATTAACAGTAAAAAACAATACAAATAAAAAATAAAGAATAAAATATTTAAATAACTTATTTATTTTCATAATTTTTATTTTTTATGTTTATTAAATATTTTCAAAAATCACAATAAAAGTTTTCAAAATAATTTATATGATTTTTGAAATACATTTGTTCATGATTTTTTAACATTTTCAGTAATATTTTTTCATTTCGTAGTTTTTGATATTCAAATCATTGAAGCTACTGCTCAACCTATTATTAATCAAGTAATTAATTTGTCAATTTTTTTAGCTTGTTCTTTAACTTCCTTTTTTCTAAAAAATATATTTTTCATTTATATTAAATATTACATATTAAATTTCTACTCTATTTATTTTTATACTATGTTTTGAAAATTTCAATTTTTGAATAGTAATTATAAGTAAGTTATTTTCTAAACTAGCTTTTATACTATCAAAGTCTAAATTTTCTGGTAAAATAACATTTCTAAGAAAATTTCACCAAAAACATTCATTATTTCTAATTATTATATCATTTGAATAAATTTCTGGTTTTGGTCTAAATCACTTTATTGTTAAAACACTTTTATTTACTGTTAAATCTATATCTTCTAATTCTATTCAAGCAATTGGTGCCAAAATAATAATTTCATAAGGTGTTTCTAGTATATCTAAAGCCACTTGTCATATATTATTTTCTAATTCTTCAGAAATTTTAATCTCTCAATCTAAATCTATAACTTCATCACTATTAGTAACTCAAAACAATTTAAACATAATTTTTTACTAAAAAAAGATAAATAATTATTTTTATTATAACTTTTTTTGAAAATATTCAAGAAAAATGATATAATAAAAATATGGTATTATTTAAAAATTAATTTTTCATTATAAATAAAAGATAAAAAATATAATTCCAACTAAATGTATTTATAAAATGAGAATATAAATAAACAAAAAATGAAAAAATATATAGAAAAAATTAGAGAGTATTTTTCAAAAATAAAAAATTCTAATATATCATCTATTTCAATAAGCTCAAAAGATAAAATAAATCTTTTGGAGCAATTATCAAATTTATTAAATTCAGGTATCCCCCTAATTAATAGTTTTAAAATAATAATGTACCAAACAAAAGATAAAAAAATTAAAAAATTAATAAATAGTATTATAGAAAAGTTAAACAAATGAGATAATTTAAAAGATATATTCAATAAATATAATAATATTTTTAATATTTTTGATTTATCTATAATTGAAATGTGAGAAACGATATGAAAATTATGAGATTCTATAGAAACAATAAAAATAAAAGAAGAAAAATCTCGTGAATTAAAAACAAAAATAATATGAGCATTAATTTATCCAATGGTAATAGTTACTTTATCAATAGCTATGATTTTAGTATTTATGATATATGTTATACCAAAAATAACAGATATGTATAAAGATGCTAAAGTAAATTTACCAAAATTAACTCAAATAGTAATAGATATGTCAAATTTTCTCCAAAAAAATATATTTGAGATATTAGTATGATTTTTTTTATTAATATTTATTTTTATAGTTTTTAAAAAACATCCAAAAACAAAAATACATTATGATAAATATATATTACATATACCTATTTTTTGAAAATTAATAAGAAAAAAAATACTTAGTTTATTTACTTCTAGTTTATGAATATTATTAACAAGTTGAGTAATAATTACTAAATCTTTAGAAATAAGTTCTAGAGCATTAGATAATGATTATTATGAATCAGAATTAAAAAAAATAATAAATAGTGTTTCTAGATGACAAAGTTTAAGTTTTTGTATGTGAATAGATGATATACAAAGTTGAAAAGAAAATTTTTTATTTCCTATAGAACTTGCTTCTGTTATAAAAATATGAGAAGAAACTTGAAGGCTTTCAGAATTATTAACAAAAATATCAATAAAATATAATAAACAAATAGATGAATTAGTAAAAAATATGCAGACAGCTATAGAACCAATAGTAATTGTATTAGTTTGATGAATTATTTGAACACTTATTATGTCTATAATGTTACCATTTTTTAATATGGTCAATGTTATATAAAAATTCAAAAAAACTTTTTCATCTAAAAGATGAAAAAGTTTTTTTTTAAAATAATAACCCTTTTCTCTCCATAAAAGCAGTATTATCTACTTCCCTTCACATAAAATCAAAAAATAATTCTGTAGCTGTTTTTTTAGTTCATTGTCATAAAATAGTATTTAAAAATTTTTCTCAAACATTTCTATCAAACATTCAAAGTTCTTTAATTCTAGAAAAAACATCCGCCTCTATTATTTCAGCCCACATATAAGAATAATAACCAGCATCATATCATCATCAAAATATATGTCAAAAACTACAATACATTTTATAATCTTCATCTCTAGGAAATATTGAATATTTATTTACTATTTCAAGAACCTTTTTATCTAATTCTTCTACATTTTCATAAATATAGCTTGAATATAAAATCATATCTAAAAGAGCAAATTCATTTTGTCTTGCTACAAAAACACCAGACATATAAGTTTTTATACTATCAAGTTTATCTAACATTTCTATACTTAATCATTCTCAAGTATCTATATTTTTTGCTAATTTTTGTAAACTTTCTCTATCTGCTACCCAATTTTCTAATAATTGACTAGGTAATTCTACAAAATCCCATTCTACTCAAAATCATGATAATTCACTATATTTACTTTCACTACTTATTTCATGAAGAGCATGTCAAAATTCATGAAAAAGTGTTTCAACATCTCTAATAGATAATGTTATATTTCAAGAAGTTTTTTGAAAATTACATACATTTACAATTATAGGAATCTTTGTTTTTGGAAAATATTTTTTTTCTCTCAAATTATCAGCCCAAGCTCAAGATCTTTTATTTTTTCTATAAAAAGGATCTAAAAAATAATATGATATTAGAATATTATTTTTATAAACTTCATAAATTCTAATATCTTCTATATTTGATTTTATTTCTTTTAACTCTATTCAATAAAATTCTTTAGATATATTATGTAAATAATTTAAAGTATTTTCAAATTCAAAATATTTTTTCAATTCTTTATCATCTATATCATATTTTTGTTCTTTATATATTCTAGAATAATAAGCTAAATCTTCTGGATCAATATTATCTAAATTAAAATATTTTTTCAATTCATTTATTTCTTTTTCAGCTTTAATATAAGCTTTTTCACTTATTCATTCTATTAAATCAAAGACTTGCTTTGCTGAATTAGCCATTTTTGAATTTAAACTATACTCTGCATAATTTTCATAACCTAAAATATCTGATTTTTCTCTTTTTAATTTCAAAATATTTAAAATATTTTTTCTATTATCATATTTTCAACTACTTGCAAAACTATAAAAAGCCTTTGCAAAATCTTTTCTTATTTTTTTATTATGACAATACTTCATTACTGCTTGATAACAAGTAGGATCAGCATCAAATAAATATCATTGTTTTAATTTATTTTCTGCATTTCTCTTTACTATTTCAATAACTTCATTTGGAAGATCTTTTATACATTCAAAATCTGTAATTAAATATTCAAATTTCGCTTCATCATCAACTATATTATTAGAAAAATCGTCAAATAATTTTGATAATTGTTTATTTAATTCTTTTAATTTATTTTGTTTATCTATTGATAAATCTATTCATCTATCTTTAAAAGCTTTTATTCTCAAATATATTATTCTAGTTTGTTCTTCATCTAAATCTAAATTATTTTCTACATATACCAGTTTATCAAAATACTTTTTATTATAAGCTACATAATTTCAAAAATCTTGTAATTTTGGTCTAAAATCTTCTATTATTTTTCTTATTTTTTCAGTATTTTCTATATTTTGAAAATGATTTAATAAGCTCCAAAAATAATCAAGATTACTTTCGTCTTCAAATAAATCAAAAGTTAAATTTTTATTTTCTATCATTAAAAAATCTTCAAATTTTTGCATATCTTCCTCCAAAAATTCTTCTAATAATTTTGGTGATATATCTAAAACTTCATTAGAAAACAAAAATTTTAGATCTGGAAAACCCTCAAATTGTAATTGTTGTATAATTTTTTCTTTTAAATTCATTTTTTTTAATTAAAACTATAAAAGTAAAGCTAAATCTCAATTTTAACTTTTTCTAAATACCCTAATTCTTCAATTAAAGTTTTTTGATATTTTTCTATTTTTTCGTATTTAAAAGCAATTTCTTTTTGTTTTTCTAAGTCAAATTCTCAATTTTCTTTTACTGGAATTTTTATAAAAATATTGTCTTTTATTTTATCAGGAGATAATTTTGTAAATTCATTTTTTCATTTATCTCAAATTCTTCATTTTGTAAGATTCCTTAAATCTCCTTGAATAGAATATTTTATAAAATCAATATCAATATTTTGAGTTTTTGGAATAAAAATTCATCTATCAGCATTTATAGAAAATTTTCAATTTATTCTCTTTAAATATCAGGCAAATCAATTTGTTGCCCAAGTTAAATATTCTCAATCAAAGTCAAAAGAGTTTATGGATGTTAATTTTTCCTTTCAAGCTGAATAAACTGGAAATTCTCATTTATTATCATTTCAATATTGTTTTGTATAAAGTGATTTTCATCTTTGCAAATCAAAAACTTCATTTATAGAAATTTCTTTATAATTTCAAATAAAATTAAAAATTACATTTTTTCACTCAAAATCTTCTTTCATAATTCTGATTCTATCTTTCAGTTTTTCTATTTTTTCATATTTCAAAGCAATTTCTTTTTGTTTTGCTAAATCAAATTCTCAATTTTCTTTTATTGGAATTTTTATAAATATTTCATTCACTTTTGTAGGAGATGCCTTATTAGACCAATTAAATCAATAATTTAATATTTCTAATTGTAAAATATTAAACAAATATTTATATGATATATTTACAATATCTTCCTTTAAAAAAATTATAGCTGTATCTCAATTTAGAGAAAATTTATGTTTTTCTCTATAAAAGATTTTTCAGGCAAATCAATTTATAGTATAAGTTAAACACTCTATATCATAATCAAAAAAGTCAATTTTTCACATTAACCCATAATCAAAAGTTTTTGATGAATATAAATTATATTCTCACTTATTATTATCAATATAAGTCTTTGTATACTTAGAATTTCATCTTTCAATATAGCAAATTTGAGATATTTTAACTTCTTTAAAATTAGTCATATTTTTACTTCATTAATTCTAAAAGTTCTTTTTCCATTTCATCTATTTTTAATTTAACTTCTTGTAATTTTTCTAAAAAATCTTCTATATTTAAAGTTTCTTCTTGTTCTTCTATTCAAAGTTCAATTTTTTCTTCTTTACTCCACCATCTATCTACAGTCCAATTATCATTAACCATTTCTTCAAATTTTGAAAATTCTTGAATTTTACATCTATTATCATCTGTACTAAAATATTCTTCATTTCAAACAAACATTCTAAATAATTTTTTAGCTTTTTCTAAATCACTATTTCAAGTATCAAATCTATTAACATCTAAAGTCTCTCAAATATCATTTACTAGATAAGTAAAAATAGGTTTTATTTGCTTTATATTTTTATCTTGTTTTTTTGTAATAGCTAAAATATAAGTTCTTTTATTTGTAGTAAAAAAAGTATTTAAAGGTAGTGAAATCATTCAATTTATTTCACATTCATCAATTATAAATTGTCTAATTCTTTTATCATTTAGTCTATTAAATATTCAGTCTGGTAATACAACAAATGCTCTTCAATTTTTTTTCAACTTATTTATAATCCATTCCAGAGAAAGTGACTCTAATCACATTCAGTTTGTTTTATAAAAATCCATTTTTTCTTGATCTTTTATTATTTCTTCTTTTAAAATACTACTTCAAGAAGTTACATAAGGAGGATTTGTAATAATTAAGTCAAATTTATCTTCTTCTTTGTCTGAAACATCTGCTAAAGTTCAAAGAGTTCACTTTTTTAATTTAAAAGTTTTATTAAAAATATTTGAAAACTCTTTTGTAAGTTTTGGATATTCTTTTATCAAATCAGAAAGATAAATAAGCATATTTGCTTTTGCTAAAATAATTGTTCTTTCACTATCTTTTTCACTAGATCATTTATCATATCAAAAATATTCTATATTTTGTTTTATTTCATTGTTTTTTACTATAAAATCTTTATTATTTCTTTTTGCAATTACTTCTAACGGAAATCATCAAACTCAACAAAAAGGATCACAAACTCTTGCTCAAATAGGCAAATTTTCTACTTTTGCCATTTCAACTATATTTCAAACAACTTTTCTAGGTGTAAAAAATTGTCCCATTCCTTTTACTCAACTATCTCTTTTTAAAAATGTTTCATAAAGCTTAGTTTTAAAAGACTTTTCTACATTTGTTAAATCTCAAAAATCATAATACCTAATAATTGATTTTTTAAATAATCAAGCAAATTCTAAAACTGGTTTATCAGCTTCATTTACAAATATAGTTCAGTTCATTATAGTAGTTCAATCTTCTATATCAGCTGGGAATAATTCTTTTTTTATCTTTGGTCTTATTGTATTTGCATAATGAGTTAAAATATCTTCTTCTGAGTCTTTAGCATTTACCATTTCAATTAAAAAATTAAAACTATAAATACTTTGTAGAACTCATAAATCACTTAAAAACTTAAAAATAAATATTTCAACTACATTATAAAGACATTTTTCTGGTTCTTTTCAGGTAGCCACATATATATCTTGCCAAACTGATTTTGCAAGAGTTGTAGGATCTACAAAAATAGTATCTTTCAGCTCTGAATTATTTTTTCATAAATCTGATTCAAGTATTCTTTTTATTATTTTTAAAGTTTCTTTTACTTCATCATTTAATTTGTCAAAATTAGTTTCGTCTTTTTTTTGTAATTGTAAATAAAAATTATTACTTAATTTTTGTTTTTCTTCATCTTTTATAAAACTATAACTTCTTAAAATTCAAAAACTATCAATGTATTCATTACTTTTATTTTCTTCATTTGGGTTCATCCAAACCGAAATATTTGTATCTGTTGCAACTCAAAAAATAGCTCATAAAACTTGACAATAATTATTACACTGTTTTACTGCTTCATCTATATCTTTTTCTTTTTGAAATTTTTCTCAAGATTTATATTCAATAACTGCAATTATTCGTGGATCTTTTTTATTTGATCTATCAACTAAAAGTCAATCTGGTCTTTTATTATTATAATCTCAATAATCTTTTTTAGGGATTATATTATTTTTTGCAAGAGATTGAATTGTAACATTTCATAAATTAAAATATTCAAATTTTTCTCAAATTTTTACACCTGCATCTAATTGTTTTATTTGTTCCGACATATATTTTTTTTATTTTTTATAAAGTATAAAAATTTCATTTATTATATTTATTTTTTAAATTAAAACTATATTTATTTCTATTCTTAAATCTAAATTTCAGAATAAAACTTTTTAAATTAAAGATATGTTTTATCAAAACATATCTTCAGTATAATAAAAAAATTAAAATTACAAAATATATTATGATATATACAAAAATTTATAAATTGTAAATTTGTAATTTAAACTTTTTTTATTATAATTTTTTCTGTTAGAAAAAATAATATTTAACTAAAATAGACTTGTAGGGAAATAACCCACTCTTGTCCACAGGATGACCTAAAGGCCTAATTCTCTCCCTTATTTTAAGGGAGAGAGGCTACAATTGTTCCCCTTGCCCTTATTTAAGGGAAAGGATTCAGGTTAGGGTTAATTTTGAAATTTTTTCCCTACAACTAAAATATTAAAATAGTCATACCATTTATAAAAATGAGACTATATAATTAAATAAAAATATAATATATAAAAAAATGAAAAAAATTAATAAAAGATTGATAATAATTATTTTAATAATGTTAGCAATATTTAGTTTTTATAAAATAAATAATTTAAACTATCTTAAACATATAGAAATTAAAAAAAGTTTCGTAGAACATCCTGAAAATTTACCAACAAAAGAAGTAGCAATTAATAGTTCTTTTTGATTTAAAAATTTAAAAGCAGATATATATTGGTTAAAAACTATTCAATATATATGATGAAATGCTATTTGATCAGAATATAAAAAATATTTATTTATTATGTTAGATTTAATAACAGAACTAAATCCATATTTTGAACACCCTTATATAATTGGTCAATTATTATTACCAAGTTACAATGAAAGATATGAAAAAATGTCTAAAGAAGAACAAGAAAAGCATATAAATCAATGAGTAGAAATATGATTAAAATGAATTAAAAACTTTTGTGATTTAGAAAAGATAGAATTAATAAAAAATGAGACTAGTTTAGAAAAAATATGGTCAGAAGATAAATATAAAAATCCTTGTAGTCATTATAAAATACCAAATTATTTAGCATACATATATTATTATTATAAAAATGATCCTAAAACAGCTGCAAATTATTATAAAGTTGCTAGTGCTATAGAAGATTGATTACAATGATCAAAAATAATGGCTGCTATAATGTCTTGAAAATGATGAAATAGAGAAAAATCATATTTTATGTTTTTGAATATTGCTAAATTTATAGATACAAAAGATGAAATTTGTTTAGATTTTGCATTAACTTTAGAACAACTATGAGAAAAAATATTTAAAGATGAAAGTATTAAATTAAGTTGAAATTTATTAAAAGAAATTGAAAATTCTAGATCTGGCATATTTTGAGATTTTTCAACAGAAAAAGAAGAAGAAATACTTTCTGATACAAAATGTCATAATTATGTAAATAAAGCTATTCGTGAATTAAATTTAGAATTTTTAGAAAAAGCAAATGAAAAATTTGAATTAGAAAAATTAACTTATAGTATAAGTGCTCAAGAACTATATGAAGAAAAATATATAGATTATTTACCTATTGATTTTCAACAATATGAAGATTATTGAATAATATATTACTATAACAAAGATATAAAAAATTATGATTATAAAATGTGAACTTATGAAGAATTAACATTTTAAAAAATTTTACTTTTACAATATTTTAATTTTTTTCTACAAAAGAGCCCTAAAAATTTGCTATTTAATCATTTTTTTATATAATTGTTTTCGTTTATTTATATAATAATTATTAAAGTTAATATGAAAATAGAAAAAAACTTGCTTCCTAATTCTATAATAGAATTAATAGTAGAAGAAGAAACAAAAAATGTTGCAAAATATAGAAAAGATGCATTAAATTATTTAGAAAAAAATGCTGATATAAAATGATTTAGAAAATGAGTAAAAATACCTGAAAATGTAATAATAAGAAAATTTGGTGAAGAACATATAGGTAGATTAACTATAGATTTTGCTATAGATAATATTTATAGAAATGCACTTAGAGGTGAAAAACTTATTCCTGTTGCTCAATGAGAAATAAAAGAAATAATTTCTGAATCTCCATTAAAAATAAAAATACATATTGAAGTACTACCTAGTATTGAAATAGAATCAAATTACAAAGATATAAAATTAAAAAAGCAAAAAGTAGAAGTAACAGAACAAGAGGTAAAAAATGCTTTAGAAGAAATTGAAAAAAAGTTTTCTAAATTTGAAAAAACAACAGATTTAAATTACAAAGCACAAATATGAGATAAAGTAACAATAAATACAGAAGGTTTTGAATGAGAAAAACCACTTCAAAATACAAATATGGTAAAATATCCTATTATTTTAGGTTCAAATATATTAGTTCCAGGTTTCGAAGAAAAAATTGTTAATGCTAAAATTGGTGAGAAATTAGAATTTGATATAAATTTTCCAGAAGATTATCATAATACAGAATTTGCAAACAAAAAAACTATTTTTAAAGTAGAGATTATAGAAATAGAAAAAGTAATTAAACCTGAATTTACAGAAGATTTTATAGAACAACTTAGATGAAAAAGACTTGATTTAGAATGATTCAAAGATTTAATTAAAAAAGAGATCTATGAAACAAAAGAAACTAATGTTAAAATAGATGAAGAAATGAAATTAATGGAAGAATTATTAAAAATAACAAAGATGGAAATATGAGAAAATTTATTAAAAAATAATACTGAAAAAGTTTTTAATGAAATAAAAGAAAATATTGTTAAAGATGGTTATAAAGTATCTGATTATTTAGAAAGTTTAAAAATGGATGAAGAAACTTATAAAGAAACAGTTATAAAACCAATTGCACAAAAAAGATTACAATGAGAATTAATTTTAAATAAATTAGATGAATTAGAAACTATAGAAATTTCTGAAGAAGAAATGACTAAAGAAATAGAAAATATTTTATCTAAATTTAGCTCTAGTGATGTTTTAGCTAGATTAAAAAATCTTTATATGCCAGATTCTAAATATTATGATGAATTAAAGCAAAGAATAAGATACAGAAAAATAATTGATATGTTTTTTGAATTTTAATAACAAAAAAATATTAGAGAATTTTAACTGAAAACTAAAAAAGTAGAATATAAAAATATATTCTACTTTTTTAGTGTAAACATTATTGTAATAATACTATTTTACAATAATTAAACCTATTTATTTATCTTTTCAACAATAAGGACAGATTTTCCAGTTTGAGTTTATTAATTTATTACATCATATACATTCAACTCTAAGACTTACTTTACAATTAGGACAAAAATTATAATCATTATTAATCTTTTCATTACAATTAAAACAATTATTTTCTAATTCTATATTTTTTGATTTCTCTTCTATAAAATCATTAAATAAATCTAAATTATCTTCTATTTCTTGATAATATTTTTCAAATAATGTTTTACCTGGTCTAATAATAAGATAAATAAATAATCATAAAGGTGTTCAAAAAAGTATTATTAATATAGAAATTATTTGAAAAATTAAACTATTAGTTCTATTTGTAATATCTCTAAAAACCCGTAAAAAAAGAGCAAACCAAATAATAAAAAAATATATAATAATAAATTTAATAACAAATTCTAAAGTAATAACTTCATATAAATATTCCAAAATATAATCCCAATCTATATTCATATTAATATTCATATCCATTCTCTTAATTAATAATTAAAATAAATTATTCTTTTTCCATTGTTGTATTTCTTTATGATTTCAAGAAAGTAAAACTTTCGGTACTGATTTTCACATAAATATCTCTGGACGAGTATATATAGGATATTCTTTTTGTCTATCAAATTTTTCAGAAAAACTATCTTCTTCAAGAGATTTATTATTTCATAATACTCAAGGAATATGTCTTAAAAAAGAATCAATGAATACCGTAGCAGCTAATTCTCAACTAGTTAAAACATATTCTCATATACTTATTTCATAATCCACATACAAATCTATAATTCTTTTATCTATTCACTCATAATGTCAACATATAATTAAAAAATCATTTGATAATTTTTTATAATAATTTTCTATTTTTTCTTGTGTTAATAAATCTCCTCCAGGAGACATATAAATTACTGGTATTTTTTTTCATACTTTTTCAAAAATATATTCTATAGCTTTAGATAATGGCTTAGGAGATATAACTTGCCCATGCATTCAATATGCTTTATCATCTACTCTTTTAAAATTATCATCTGAAAAATAATTTAACTTATATAACTCAAAATTAAAAATTCATCTTTCCTTTGCTCTTCCTATAATAGAACTAGAAAAATATGAATTAAAACTTTCAGGAAATATACTTATAATATGTATATTCATAAAAAATAAAATGAAAAAATAAAATTAATACATATACTTCAATAATATTTTTTTCATAATAAAATCAGTAATCTCTAATGGGCTTATTTTTGTTACATCAATTACTAAATCAAAAATATCTTCATGAGGTGGAAATGAAATATTTGGATAAATTTTTGCATATCTTGAAATTAAATCATTTTCTCTTTTTTGTGTTTTTTCTAAAACTTCATCTATATTAATTAGTTCTCTTTTATGAATTCTATCATATCTTTCAATATCTTCACATTTCAAATAAATTTTAAAAGAATCTGGTATAAAATACCATGCTAATCTACTTTCAAATATAAAATTATCATTATTTATTCAAAAATCAAGTACTTTATTATCTAATTTTATATCAAATGAATTATCATTTTTAACTACTTCATTTTCAAAATCATAAATATTTAATCCTAAATCTTTTGCCCATTCTCTCATAATATTTCAACTAGACATAAATTTATAATCTAATCTTTCTGATAATAATTTTCATATAGTAGAAGTTCCACTTCAAGCAAATCAAAAAATTGTAATTTTCATAATTTTATAATATTAATAAATAACTGTTAATTAAAATAATTAAGTCATATAAATTATTTTATCACTTTTTCCATATTAAATTTTATTTTTATTTCTGATAAAATTCAATCAAAATATGACTTTGTATCAAAACTATTTTTGGTATAATATATATTCTTTTTTATAAAACTCATTCATATTTTTCAAGAAAAAATTATATCATATATAAAAGGATCATTTTTTATTAATTTTTTAATTAACTTGTATCACTTTGTATAAACTAAATCTTTTAGAAAAAAATGTTTTGATCAAAATGAAGTATAACGATGAAAACGATAATAATAACTCTCTGCTTTTTCATTATCATATCATTTATGTTTTAGTATATCATATATTTTCTCTTTTTTATGTTTTTCAGATATATTTTTATCAAGCAAAATAGCAAAACAAGCTTCATAATACGGATTATACTTAAGTCATTTTATTATTTTTTTTCCATAATAATATTCATTATATAAAGCAAATCATTCCTCTAATTTCATATAATCAGAAAATCAATAAATAGTTCAAAAATTTCTTAAATTATTATGTCTTCTAAAAAAATGAGTCATTTCATGAAAGAAAAGTGTAATAACTTCTCTATTTGTATATTCTTTTTTTGTAGGAATATTTAATACTCAAGAAGAATGTGACATAAATACAAATGATCAAAACTTATATTTAAATCATTCTACTTTATCAACAGTATAATTTAATAATTCTTTTAATTCTTTTTTAGATATAGTTCTTATATTATTATCTTTTTGAGAAGTTATTTCTAAATCTATACAAATATCTTTTTTAGTTACTCAAAAAAACTTTTTATTATAATAATCATAATCTATTTTAGAATTAACTATATTATAATTTTTATCTATTTTATTAGCCTCAAAATCATAAACTTTTTCTAAAAAGTCTATTTTTTTAGAAATATACCTTATCTCCTTAATAAGAACTTTATAATGAATATGTGATAATTTAAATTTATTTTTATTTACTTTTTTCAATATATTTTCTAGTCTTATTTTTCTTCTATATAATTTTCATAAAAATATATATTTATATCAAATTAAATCATTAATTTTTGAATATCAAAAAATTACAGGATTTTGTAATATATTAGATTTCTTAAATGGTTTTATTAAAAAAACATTATATTTAGATATTTGCTTGAGATATTTTTCAAACATAAAATTAAATAAAAAATAAAATAATCTACTTCTTCAATAAATTAACAAATGCTTCACTAGGTAAACTTACTTTACCAAATTGTCTCATTTTTTTCTTACCTTTTTTTTGCTTTTCTAGTAATTTTTTCTTTCTAGTAATATCTCAACCGTAAAGTTTAGCTGTTACATCTTTTCTCATCGCTGAAATATCTGACCTACCAACTACATCACCTCAAACAACTGCTTGAATTTTAATGGTAAAAAGTGCTTTTGGTATAGATTCTTTTAAATTAGCACAAATTTTTCATCACAAATAACGAGCTTGTGTTCTATGACAAATAAAAGCAAGTGCATCTACTTTTTCATCTGCAATTAATATTTCTAATTTTACTAAATCAGATTCAGAATAATGAATAAATTCATAATTAAGTGAGGCATAACCAGAACTAAGTGATTTTATTTCATCATAAAAATCTCCTATCAATTCATTCATAGGTAATTGATAAGTAAGCATTACTCTATCTCTATCTATAAATTGTTGATTTTTAAAATTTCATCTCCTTTCTTGTGATAATTGCATCAAACTTCATACATATTCAATTGGTGTAATTATCTCTACCTTTGCTATTGGTTCCTCTATATATAAATATTTTTCTCTTTTAGGTAAATCTTCTGGATTTGAAACTAATACTCTAGTACATTTTTGTCATCTTTCATTTTCAAGTATTTCTGCACTATATCTAGAATATTCTGATAATTTATCTCATAACATTATAACTCTATAAGTAACTTGAGGAGCTGTCATAATAACATCCATCCCAAATTCCCTCATAAGTCTTTCTTTTACAATATCTAAGTGTAATAATCATAAAAAACCACATCTATAACCATGTCATAATGCTGGAGAAACTTCTAGTTCAAAGAAAAGTGCAGAATCATTTAAAACTAATTTTTCCATAGCATCTTTAAGTAATGGATATTCACTAGAATCCATTGCAAAAATACCTGCATAAATAAAAGGAGTAACTAATCAAAAACCTTCTATAGGTGTAGCATCTTCTGATTTTGCTTTTGGTCCTTCTACATTTTCTGGTTTCCACATAGTATCTCACACTTTTGCATCTCTAATAGTCTTTAAACCAGTAACTACATAACCAATAGCACCTAATCATATTTTATTATCACTCGTATAACTTGGAGAAAAATATCCTACATCTAAAGCATCTATTTTTTTACGAGTATTTAAAAAATAACATACATCTCATTTTTTTATTTCTCATTGAAATACCTTTACATAACTAACTACTCACCTATAAGGATCATATTGAGAATCAAAAACTAGAGCTTTTAATTCATCATGTTCTGGATCTTTATCAGAATAAACTTTTGGAGAAGATATTCTTTTTATTACTTCATCTAATATAGTTTCTACATTTTCTCATGTTTTAGCTGATACTCATATTATTTCAGATTTATCACAACCAAGTAAGTTTATAATTTCTTCTGAAACTTTTTCAAAATCAGCTGCGGGTAAATCTATCTTATTAATAACAGGAATTATATCCAAATCATTTTCTATAGCCATATATACATTTGAAAGAGTTTGAGCTTCTATTCATTGAGTAGCATCAACTATAAGTAAAGCTCATTCAACAGATGCAAGACTTCTAGAAACCTCATATTGAAAATCAACATGTCAAGGTGTATCTATAATATTCATTTGGTATCATTTCCAATTCATCCTAACTGGTTGAAGTTTTATTGTAATACCTCTTTCTTGTTCTAATTCCATAGTATCAAGCATTTGACCATGTTTCATATCCCTCTTATCAATAGTTCCTGTTATTTCTAACAATCTATCTGCAAGAGTAGATTTTCAATGATCTATATGTGCAATAATACAAAAATTTCTAATATTTTTTAATTCCATATATTTTATAATTTACAAATGATTTAATAATACATAAAATATTATATAAAATTAAAAAAAAGTAAAGTAAAGAAAAATTATTGTATTTTTTAATTTTATAAATAAAATGATTTTACAATTAATTATTAATAAAAAATATATGAAAATAATTGCTTCTATATTAATAGCATCAATAATTACCCTTATTTGAATATTAAAATTTGAATGACATCTAAACTTTTGAGTTATAAATCTTATATGATATGATAACACATTTAATACAAATTTAAGTTTTATAAAAATTTCTACTGATTATATATATCATATTCCTAATATAATATATGATTTAAATAAAGATTTTATTCAAAAAATATTAAATATAGATGATAAAGAAACTTTTTTATTAATTGTATTTACATTTTTTTTAATCTTTTCATGATTTTTAATTTATATTTTAAAATATTTTCCCAAAAAAAATGATAGAATATATTTAGTATTATGAGTAATTTCACTTTTTTTTATTATAGTAGAATTTATGATGTAAAAAGACAAGAAAATTTCTTGTCTTTTTTAATTTTTCTGAAAAATATTAGTTATTTTATTAATTACATTATTTATATTTTTTTTATTTAAATTATTACTAGTTTCTATTTCTAATAATTTTTTATATTTTGATTTAATATAAATAAAATCTTTACTAAGAATTGAATAATCTTTATTTTTTAATTTTATTACTCATATTTTTATAAATCAATCTTTTGTTAATCCTATCTCCTTTCATATAAAACTAGTATCGTATTTTATAGCAAAAACACTTTCTCTTTCTTCTATTTTTTTAAATATTTTTTCATTAAATCATTTTAATATTCATCTTTTAGTTGCATATATATTAACTGCTATATTACTTTCTTTTAGTTTACCAGGCTTTATTCAAGAATCTATTAACAATTCATATAAATTAAAATTATAAGCTCTTTTTAAAAGTTCTAATCTACCTCAACCAATTCTACCATTTAATTCAATAGTTTTTAAATCTCACTTTGAATTAATTTTAAACTCATGATGAACAAATGTGTTTCTTATTCAAGTAGCTTTAATGGTAGAATCTATAAATGTTTTTAATCTTTTTCATTTAAATTCTCATTCAGTTTTTTCAGTTGCTATTCTAGCTATATTACAATAATCATTTACATCTACATCTATTCATAACCTAACTTTTACTGGTTTAGATATACGATTTTCTCACTCAGAAGTAACATAATAATCTATAGAATATAATTTTCAATCTATAAATTCTTCTACTATCAAATCTTTATTATCTACTCATCTAGATTGTAATCTATCATGAAAATCTTTATAAGTTTCCATATAATTATGAAAATCTTTTTTATTTGTAATTTTTGCAACTCAAGAACTCTGAACTCAATCAACTGGTTTTATTATAAAAGGATATCAAATATAATCCTCTATATTGTTTAAATCAAGAGATTCTGTTGTTCACTTAATATGTTTTATTCATAATTCTGGATTATGATTCTGTATTAATTCTCTTTGTAAAAATTTATTCCTAAAAATATTAGGATTATCTGATAATGAATGTCATAATACTTCTTTTATAAAATTAACAGTATTTATTAATAATTCTAATGCTGTATATACAAATATTACTTCGAAATTTTTAGAAAACTCTAATACTTGTTCTTTTAAATCTTCTTTATTAGAATAATTATAAATGTGAATTCAAAATTTCTCAAATTTCTCAAATATACTACTATATTCTAATTTATCTCACTTATAAAATATAACATTTTTAAGTCAAAATTTTTCTGATAATTCTTCCATAGCATCTATATCTACTGAAAAATCGTCCCCTTTTTTCATTCTAGATTTAGTCATTATATGAATTATTGATTTATTTTGCATGAATTTTTTTTATGTTTTAAAAAATGAACTAAACAACTTAATATTTTTTTATCATCAATATTATATAAAAAATAAAAATTAATAATATTCAATAACAACTTAATTTAAATAAAGTTGGAAATGACATTATAAAAAAAATATTTATAAGAGCAAGTTTTTATAGTTAATTAATTGTTAATTTTTAAATATAATTGGCACCACATATATATATTCAAATCTTCTCATCTAATAGTATCTTTTATTCACAAATCATAAAAAGATTGTATAATATATTTTTTATCATATCAAGAATTTACTAAATTTTTCATAAGCATTTTTCTAGGTTCTTTAAATCACTTTTTTATCAATTCCAAAAATTTATCATCATTTATTTCACTATATTCATTATGCATTTCAAAAATTAATACACTTGATTCTATTTTTGGTGATGGAATAAAATTATGTTTTCATACTACTATAAATTCTCACACTTTAGCTTTTTTATCTATAAATAAACTCAAAACTGATGATTTATTCTTCCCTTTTCAAAGAATCTTATCTCATACATCCTTTTGCATCAAAATAACCATATTTTCAGGTTTATTTTCTACATCATATAAAAAATGTCTCAAAATCGGTGATGTTATATAATAAGGAATATTTGCTATAACAGAATAAGTATACTTTAAATCTTCTGACGATCTCTCTTCAAAAGGAGGATGGGAATATAATGTTGGCTCATATTTTAATACATCTATATTATTTATATGAAAATTTATTCAATCTAAATCAAAATCATTATTTTTTATTCTTTTTTCTAATATATCTATCATATCTCTATCTAATTCTACCAGATTAAGAGATTTTGGTT
This sequence comes from Patescibacteria group bacterium UBA6164, assembly GCA_002422305.1. Lineage (GTDB taxonomy): Bacteria > Patescibacteriota > Gracilibacteria > BD1-5 > UBA6164 > UBA6164. Next base: position 22,443 of record DIUG01000070.1, read on the forward strand.
TTCTTAATATTAATTTTTCAGTCAAAGCTCCATAACCAGGTCATACTTCTACTATATTCTTTCATTTAATATTTATAGAATTAGCTATTTCTTCTACTATATCATTATTAACTAAAAAATTTTGTCATAATGATTTCTTAGCCTTGATTTTGTATTTATTTAAAATTTCTAAACTCATTTTTACTTTATTATAAAAAATTATATAATACACATATTAATCATTTATTTTAATAATAAAAGAATTTATTTATGAAAAGATTTTTAAATAAAAAAATATTATATATTTCTGTGTTTTTAATAGAACTTTTTAGTATATTTTTTAATCCATTTAATATTTATGCAATATTAACAACAACAAATTATGCATGAACATCTACAGATTTAGTAGATAGTAGTTTTTTATGGGCAGATCCTACAAATGTTCAATGAGATACAACAAATACTTTCGCTCAAGTAACATTAAGTGCAAATCCTAGTCTTTCTAATACTCTTGCAATAACAAACTTTAATTTTGTAAATTTTTGAATACCTACTTGAGCAACTATAAATTGAATAGAAGTAAATGTAGAACGGTTATGAAGTAATGCATCAGTAACAGATTTTAGAGTACAACTTACAAAAAATGGTACTACTTGAGTTTGAAATAATTTAGCTTTAAATACAAGTCAAACAACTAAAGCTTTTAGAACATATTGAAATTTTACAAATTTATGGTGAACATCTTGGAGTAAAACAGATATAGAATCACCTAATTTTTGAGTATTACTACAATACAATAAAACTTGATGATGAAATAGAACAGCTAGAGTTTATAGAGTAAATATTACTATAGATTATACAAATCCACTTTCAAAACCTGGATGAGTATCAAATAATTTATCAATATGGCTAAAGGCTAATAAATGAACTAGCACGATTATCGATTGAACTTCTCTTACAAATTGGAATGATCAATCTTGAAATTGATTTAATGCATGATGATGAATATCTCCTACATATATAAATAATACTGTGGAAAATCTAAATTTTAATCCATATATAAACTTTAACTGAAGTACTCAATATCTAGAAAATACAGCTTGATGAGCATATTCTCAAAGTTATTTTGCTGTAGTGGTTCCAAATGAAAAAGTAGATTGAACACTAAATGGTTGAGTGCCTTTTGCTATTAATTGTGATACAACAAAATTAAATACTGGTACATGTTGACTACCTTTTTGATGACTTGTTTTATGAGCTTTCACTGCTGCAATAAATGATGAGGTAATAACTCATGCTATATGAGCAAGTACAGAATGGAGATCAGCTCAAATATGAATAGCTTCATATCAAGCTTCAAAACCTATGCTAATAAATATAAATGAAAATTCTGCATGAACATGAACAGAAATATCAGAAAAATGAATATTAGTAAATAATTTTAATACTAATACTTATCAAACATTATCAGCAACCAACTATAGATTATGAATAAGTACAGACCCCGCTAATCCTTTTGCTTATAACTGAAAAATAGCAGAAATAATAAATTATAGTTCTAGAATAAGCCCTATAGATAAACAGAAAATAGAATCTTATTTATCACTAAAATATTGAATTACTTTAAAAAATGGTACAATTAATTATATAGCATCAGATTGAATTACAAATATGTGGAATACTAGTACTGCTTGAATTTATAATAACAATATATTTGGTATAGGTAGAGATGATCTATCTTGACTTTCACAAATAAAATCAAAATCAATAAATAATGATAGTATAATTACTATAGAAGCTTTATGAGAAGGTACAAATATGAATCCAAATTTTGTGGATATGAATGATATGGAGTTTTTAACCATTTGAAATAATCTTCTTTGAAATACATGGTCTCAAACTGATTCCCCATTATGATATTATAGTCTTTCTCGTAGATGGAAAGTTCAAGAAACTGGTGAAGTTTGAACTGTAAATTTAGATTTCAATGTAGATAATCCATTCTTTGATGTACCTATTTTAAGTACTTGAAGTGTTTACTATTTTATATATGATACTAATGGTAACTGATTATTAGAAGATGAAACACCTCAAGCAATGACAAATATATGATGAAATATATGGAGAATATGATGAATAAACATAAATAATAATCGTATTTTTTCTATAGCTACTCAATCTTCATTAAATAATATACCTACAAATATTTCTCTTTCTAATAACTCAATAAATGAAAATGTAGCAACAGGTAGTACTATATGAACTTTTAGTACTACAGATGCTGACACTTGAGATACTCATACATATAGTTTTGTAATATGATCAGGTGACAATGATAATCAGTATTTTACAATTACTTGAAATACTTTGAAATTGATTCATTCTCCAGATTTTGAAATTAAAAATACATATAGTATAAGAATTCAAACTGATGATGGAAATGGATGACAATATCAAAAAGTTTTTACTATAAATATAAATGATGTTTTTGAAACAATTCCTAGTACTCTAGATTTTGAAAGTATTCTAGACAATTATAAATATACTGTAACTTCGTGAATATGGTCAAGAACAACTACAAATCCTTATGAATGATTATACTCAATAGAAAGTAATAATTTATGAACTAATAATAGTCAATCATGCTTTGAATTAAATAATACATTAACTCAAACATGAACAATTAATTTTTATTATAATGTATCTTCTCAAGCATGAAGTGATTATCTAAAATTTTATATAAATAATATAGAACAACAAGCTTGGTCATGAAATATACCATGGACATTGTATGAAAATACTACAGTTCCACCTTGAACAAATTCTTATAAATGGTGCTATATAAAAGATGCTGCCTGAAGTGCTTGAAGTGATAAAGCATGGATAGATTTTGTTGCTACTGAACCTACGGTTAGTTGAGAAAATATTCCACGAACTATAACAAGTATAAATTTTGCTAGTGGTAAATTATTACCTTGATGAAACCATAATATAATAATTAATTATTTTGATACAGATTCATGAATAAATACTTCGTCAGATATTATAGAATTATATAAATGGAATTGAAACTCTTGGTGAAGTGATATTTCTAATATATGATTAAACTTATGAACAAAAACAATTACTTCCACTGGAGCAAATTATTCCACAAATAATTTATCATTTTGAAAATATAAGTACGATTTTCAAATTTCAGATAATAATTTAAATTCATCTTCTACTTGAGCCATATTCTATATAGATCAACCTGAAATAATAGTAAGTAGTTGATCAATTGATATATGAGATTTGAAAAGTTGAGTTATAAAATTTAGTAGTTGAGAATTAATTGTAACAGTAAAAACAGTTTGAGCTTGATTTAATCTAATATTAAATAAAGATGCTTCATTAAGTGAATGAACAATAGATATAACTAATTGGAATTGAATAAATTGATTTTGATTTGATAAGGATCCATATACATCAAATATAAATTTAATAAATACAAACGAAATATTAGCAAATCAAACTTGAAGTATAAATATTGATTGAAATAAAAACACTTATTTATATAGTATAAAATTTTGAACTTTAATTTCACCAGAACAAATAGCTTGAAATTATAAATGATTAATTAGATTTGGTTTAAAATTAAATTATTAAATATGGTCAAAATTGCTAATATTAACTTCTCCATTAAAAACCACTCTGCAACTCCAACATCCTACTATAAATACCATTTTTTTCAACTAGTTCACTATGATTTCATCTTTCAGCAATTAATCAGTTTTCAATAACTATTATTTCATCAGCATGTTTTACTGTTTGAAGTCTGTGAGCAATAACAAGTACAGTTCTTCAAGAAAAAAGATTATTCATTGCTTTTGTTATTAATTCTTCTGAAAAACTATCTAGAGCTGAAGTAGGTTCATCAAGTATGATTATTTTAGGATTTTTTAGCATGATTTTTGCTATTGCTAATCTTTGTCTTTGCCCTCCTGATAATCTAACTCATTTCTCCCCTATTTCTGTTTCTAATCATTTTGGAAAATCATAGATAAATTCACATTTTGAGAGTTTGATGATTTGGTGGATTTTATTGTAAATATTCTCTCCCTCTAATTCTAGCCCTCACTCGATCTCTCCAAAAGGGAGAGAATAAGCTACATGTAATTGGTCTATTCCCTCTCCATTTGGTATTGGGCTAGTGTGAGGGCTTAGTGCATAAGTCAGATTATCCAAAATACTTCAGTCAAAAACACTAGGTTCTTGTGTCAAATAACCGATATTTTTATAATAACTTTTAAGAGAAACATCATTTAGATCTTGTCCGTCAATAATGACATTTCAAGAGTCTTGTTTTATATATTGAGATATGATTTTAACAAGAGTAGTTTTTCCACCTCAACTATTTCAGACAAAAGCAGTTATTTTTCATCAAGCAAGTTTTAGATTAAAATCTTTAAATATTTTTTTATTTTCTTCGTATCAAAAATTAATATTTTGTAATTCTATAACTCAAGATTTATAGATAAAATCTTTTCAAGTATCGTATCATTGTATTTCTGGAGTTGTGTCGAAAAAGTCCCAGAGTTTTTGGTATTGACCTAAAATCTGT
>DIUG01000038.1 GCA_002422305.1 Patescibacteria group bacterium UBA6164
TTTTTAAATAAGTCTTTTTCTCATAGATACAAATACTTCATACCTGATAATGTCAAGCTTTTTCAAAATCTTCTTGGACGAGATAGAAAATAATATCTATTACTTTTCAATATATCATATATAGCTTTTGTTTTATCTACATAGTATCATCATTCTTGTATAAATACTTTATAATCTTGTGTTCATATTAATATTTTTTTCATAATTTTTTGATTAATTTTTAATATGTTTTATTATATCTATTTTATTGATTTTTGCAAATTAGGAAAAATTATTTTTATGTTAAAAAAAGAGATGTTAAAACATCTCTTTTGATAATAAAACTTCATAATTTTTTTGCATTAAACAAGTAGATAGTAGACATTTTTGTTTTGGTGAGTTTTCTAAAAGTTCATCTCTTTTAAGTCCGGACTATATGCTATTTATTTCATCTAAAATCAAAATTTAGTTATACTATTTTGTAAGTAGTCCGGACTTAAAGTTTTTCTCGTTTTATTTTAATGAACTAAAAAAACAAGTATTTTATTACAGATGAATTTGAATAAACTATTCCATTGTAGCTTGTTGTAGCATAGTAAAAAATAATTAATATATAATAAAATTATTTTATTTTTATTTCTTACTTTTGCAAATCTTTTTTTTTATTAGACTTTATTTCATAAGAAATTCTTATTTATAGATTGATAGTATAAATCCTTTATATTAAAGCTAATAAAAAAAATCACTCTTCAATTTTTTAAAAAAATATAAAAAAAAATTGATTTATATTTAATAATAAACTATAATATAATCTATTATTTTATTATTAAATATTTTTTATGACTACAAAAACAAGAGAAATTATTAAAGAAGATAAAAAGCAAATAATATTATCTAGTAGTGAAACAAGTGAAATAGAGTGAGTTTTTTCACAAGCTAAAGATTTTAGAAGCATTTGAGAAATAATAACTGCTCCTATTGATAATATAATTTCTGAAACTGCAAAAATTATAGATAAAGATCCTATAATGAATGTAAGTAATGAATTAGAAAAAATGAATAATGATGTTCAAAGTGTTTATAAAGATATTATAGACAATGATTGAACATTTATGAAAATAATGAAATCTATACCAATAGTATGAAATATTGCAAATAGTATTGATAAAAAAATAGATGAAGCAAAATTTAATATGAAAGGTTTAGAATGAAAAATACAAATAATTTTTTCAGGTTTTGATCAATCATATAAATCAATAAATACATCAATAGATATGCAAAAAACTTTTGTAGAATGAATAGAGGCTAATCTATGAAAAGTAGTTGCTTATAAAGATTTTATAGAATTAAAAATTCAAGATTTCAAATCTAGATTAACAGAAACTACAGATGAAGATGAAAAAATGAAACTAGAAATGTTTATAAGAAATGTAGAATATTTTCAAAGTAATTTAATAGTACTTATAGGTAATTTAGATATGGCGAGAAAAAGATTATTAATGAGACTTGATTCTGCAAGTAAATTATCACTTGCAATGAATTCATCTAGACCGATTTTTAAAACTTTATTATCTACTGCATTAATAGAAACATCTAGTCAAAAAGCACTTGATGCATCAATGAAAGCTATGGAAGTAATGTGATCAACTATAGATAAAATGTCTTCGGAATTAACAGATAATGCAATAAAATCATCTAGAAAATCTGAAGAAATGGCTAATAAACCAGTATTATCAAGTACTGTTTTTATAGAAAATGTAACTAAATTAAAAAATCATTTTGATGAAATAGATGATTTTAGACAACAAATAAATATAGAAGCTAAAAAAGAAAAAGAATTATTTAATGAAGCTAAAATAAAATTAGAAAACATAAAAGTATTATCTAAAGAAAATCAAGAAGAATTAGTTAATGAGATTGGCTAATAATTTTTTAAAAATCTTAACATATTTTATGCTTACAAAAACTAAAACATACACTGAAGAAAAAAATGATTTAGAAATAAATCATTCTTTTTCTGTACCTAAAAATATAAAAAATACTGTAAATGAAAGATGATTTTATTTATATGAATGGATTTGAGCAAATGATGTAAAAGCAAGTATACAAAGAGACTTTTTAAAATATATAAAGAAATTTTGAGTAATATTAGCTGTTATTCTAATAATACCTAGTGCTATATTATTTTTTTCTGGAAATACAATATTATTTTTTACATTTTTTTTATGATTTCTATTAATAATAAATTTACTTTTCATACTTATATTATGAATATTAGCAATAAATAGATCTTCTATTTTGAGAAAAAATGCTTATGTACTACTTACGGATTCTTGTATTTCAATAAACTGAAAAATAGAAAAACTAAATAATTATAAAATAAATGATGATAATCAAATACAAAATATTTCACAATTATTTGAAGAAGAATTATTTAAAGAATCGAATATAGAAAAAACAAAAAAGTGATTTTTAAAACAAGTAATGCAAAATATATGAGAATGATATTCTTTTATATTTAAAATATGAAAATGAAATAATAAAAATTCATGACAAATAATATTGCTATTATTAGGATTGTATACAGTTTATGCATTATCTTTATGAATTATTTATTTTGTATGAATAATTTTTGTATGGTTTTTCTGAAATATATTAACTGCAATAAATAAAAAAATATTACTTATCAAAGGACATAAAATAACTAGTATAAATAAACATTTTGAAGATATTGATATATATTCTAAAAAATTGGTAATAGAAAAAGATACTCTTTGAGCTAAATTAATAGAAGCAATGAAAAATGACTGGAAAGATTGATTGCTTACACAAATCAATTATTGACTTGAAAGTATAAATAAATATGCAGATAATTCTATAAAAATAAATCTAAAACTAAAAAAAGAAATAAACTCTTCTGAATATAAAGAAATGTTTAACTTTTCTATATACAATTCATGGATAAAAAAACAAATACTTACTCCACTAGAACAAATATTTGAACTATTAAATAAAAATCTAGAAATACTTAAACAAAATAAAGTAAATATAGAGAAACAAATAAACGAAATAAGTGAAGATTCACTAAAAGCCCCCTTAATAGCTAGTAAAAAAAGAATAGAAATGAAAATTGAAGAGATAGAAAAACATAAAGACAAAATAAGTATTTATATAGAAAAATTAAAATAATTTAAAATTAACATACAAAATATGACACAAAATACATGATTTGATGCTTTTTTTAGAGCAGTTACATCTTCTAAAGAATTTAAAACAGCAGTAGAAAAAGATTATGCTTGAGATTTGAAAAAATGATTAAAAAATATGGAAAAAGAAATAAAAAAAGCTAGTGAAATAACTTCTACATTTAAAAAACATTTTGACACAAAAGAAGCAAATGAAATATGAGAAAATTATACATATAATCCATATATAAATAAAATTTATAATAAAGAAGAAAATGACTCTAAATTAGATATAATTTATTTCAAAGATGATAATTCCCCTACTTTCTGATTTGCATGAATTGCTTGAATGTCAGAACTAAAAAATGAATTAAATGAAAATTTTATAAAACCTTTAAAATTTAAATTTTTAGTTGAAAAATTAGAAAAAGAAGATAGCTTAGACATAAATAACAAAAATGAGCTATATAAAAAAATACATATAGCTTATAAAAAATTTTGAGTATCAATACCTACATGATTGTTGTTTTATTGACCTCCTTGAACTGGTAAAACATTTATTACGAATAAATTAGCTGAAGAATTATGAGCAGGAATGATTAAAAAATCTGTTTGAGAATTTTGATCTAGCTATATACACCAAACTTCTCAAAATATAAAAAAATTTTTTGAACAAGCAAAGGCTGAAAGTAAAAAATGACCTATTATACTTTTTTTAGATGAAATAGATTCACTACTTTCTAAAAGAACTAGTAATATAGATAATAATAAAGCAGAAGAAGTAAGTCAATTTTTACAAGAATTTAATAATCTAGATGAAGCTCCAAATTTAATAGTAATTGCAGCTACAAACAGACCCGATCATTTAGATAGTGCAATTCTTAGGTCATGAAGATTTGATAAAAAGTTTTATATTTGAGTTCCTGATTTTAATGCTAGAAAAGAACTTTTTGAAATATATATAGAAAAAAAAGGAAGACCTCATAAAGAAATTGATTATACAAAATTAGCTGAATTAACAGAAAATTATGTTGCAGCAGATATTGAATCTATATGTGATGAAGTTGCCCGTGATGCTAGTCAGTCAATTTTAGATTTAGCTAATTTAATAGATAATGAAAAAAATGACTTAAATAGTATAAATGAAAAAATTTTAAACAGCATTATAACTATGGACCTTTTAGAAAAAGCTATAAAAGAAACTACACCTTCAACTAAATTTGTAGATATGAGTATATATAATGAATGGTTAGATAAAGATAAAAAGAAAACATAAAAATTTAAAAATTTTTATGTTTTCTTTTTATTTATCAAAATGTTTTTTTAATTTTTCTGATAAATAAGCTAAATTTTTTCTCCTATCTATAATCATTTCTAATCTATTTCTTATTTTTATATCTAATGCTGAAAATAGTTTTGAATTTTTATCATCAAAATTATTTTGATTATTCTTTCTTAAATTATCTAATATTTTTGTTAAAAACTCCTCTTGATTATTTGTTTGTTTATCTAATAATCTATTTATTTTATTAAAAATTAAGTTTACTTTTCTAGATACAATTATTTCATCATTTATATCTTTAAAATCTATATTATCTTTATTTATTTTTCATTCTAATATTAAAATATCATCTCAATTTTGTTTTATTCACTCTAAAATAATAGAATAATCATATTTATAAAAAGCTCCTTTAGATGTACCTGGATCATGAGTTATAAATTGATTTTCATCATATCATACCAAATTTATAACATGATATGAGTTTGTTAAAAGATTAAAATTTGGATTAGCAAGTGTCTTTGTATAAGAAGGAATAATAACTATATAATCATTTGATAATAAATATTTAATAGTTTCCAAAGAAGGTGAATTTATTATATGACTATTACTTTCTGTATATCAATAATATAATTTAGCTACATTTTGAATTTCTTTAATTGTAATATCTCTGATATACAATTTATTTGAGTCTACATTATGTACTTTATTTCTTTCTATTCATAATGTAAATTCTTGATAATCATTTAATTTATCTATTTCTTTATCTGCTATAAATTCATCATAATAAATATCATTTATAGTAAAATGAGACATTATTAAAGCAGCTTCTTCACAAGATTCATAATTTTTAAACCAATTTTCTTTTGTTTGTAATGGTGCTTGAGCTATAAACTTAACATTATCTATAATATATGATTTTTCGTAAATATATTCTCAAATATAATAATTAAATGTATTATTATTAAAATTATAAGAATATGAAAAACTATAAACAAATAATAAAAGTATAAAAATAAAAAATTTAATCACCATTTTAAATAAGGTATAATAAAATTAAAATAAAAAATATTTAAACTAAACTAAGAAGATCTATTATTTGAGGATAAATATCTGATGAGTTTAAAACTATCTCATCTTTAGTAAACCATTTATAATCATATATTTCTTCTTCTTGAATTTTTAATTCTCATGAAACAACTTGAGCAACAAAAATATATTCTAGTTTAGTAACATTACCGTATTTTAAACTATTATATCATATAGAATAAATACTTAAAGGTACCGGATATTCAATTATATTTCAGTACTGTAAATATTTATTTTGATTTGTCAATTTTATTTTTAAATTGAATTCTTCTTTTATTTCTCTTTCTATTGCTTCATAAATATTTTCTCCAGACTCTACATGTCATCATGGCAAAGCCCAATTTGTATTTTTATTATGTTTTACTAATAATATTTTATTTCAATTAAGTAAAAAGCACCTTACTACTTGTTTCATACATTGTTTATTATATTTTAAAATATTATTGAAATAATAGTTAAATACATTCTAACATATTTTTTTATATTTTACAAAATTTCAAAAACAAAAAAAATATAGTATTTTTCCACTATATTTTTTTGTAATTTAAAAATTAAAATTATTATTTTATTATAAAACTAGATATAATAAAAAATATATCACTAATCAACAATATTTGAATCAAATAATTTTATTATATCTACATCTCATATAAAATATTTATCATCTTTTTTTCTTATAACAAAAGGAACTCCGGTTTCTTCTGGAACTAATCATAATCTTTCAATATTAGTTTTAAATATTTTAGCATTTTCTGTATTATTCCATACTTCTCTTTTTTCTATTGAATATTTATTCATTATATCATTTTCTACAAAATATTCATTTACTTTTATACAATGTGAACAAGTTTTTCCATAAAAATAAATATAATCTGCATTTGGATTTATTACATCTAAATTATTAGATGAAGTACAAGAAAATAAAAAAAATAAAGAAATAATTAAAAATATTAGTTTTTTCATAGTATTAATGTTTAATATGTAAAAGTTGTTTTATTAAAAATAAAATAGAATTTTCATTTGTTCCAGAACAAGTTCAAGGATCATATTTATTATTATATTCACCAGAATTATTTAAAACTTGTTTAAATCTTTCATTTATTAAAAAATCTTCTGTTTCATTTCAATAATTTATTAAAAGTCTATCTTCCGATTTTATCATTCTATTATATGGATTAGATATAATTTTTCAATTTAAAATAAAAATTAATTTATTTTCTTCATCCTCATTAAAAATTTCTCAAGAATCAGTTATTAAATAATCTTCTCAAAAAATAAAATTATTATTTAAAAAAAAGTGTCCCCAAGCAACTCATTCATGATGGATATGTATTACATCAGGATTATTTTCATGTAAATGTACCCTATCTTTTGGAGACATTTCTCCATCCAACTTACATTTTCAAACATCTTCAGAATATTTATCATCTGTAAAATCTACTAATTCTCAATTAATAAACATTTTAAAATTAGAATGGTAATGAGGTTTTGCAAATTTTATTCATGCATATAAATATCATCACATAAAAAATGATATTATTAAAAGAATAGTTCAAAAATATATTAATATTTTCTTCATATTTATTGATTATAAATCTAAATATTGATCAATTCTTATTTGCCATACAAACTCATCAACATGAGAAACTAATATCATAGCTCATTCAAATTCATCTAAAGCCTTTGCTATTATTGGAATATGTCTAAAATTTATATGATTTGTAGGTTCATCCAAAATTAAAATACCTGGTTTTAAAAATACTAATCTACAAAATGCAACTAATCATTTTTGTCATTCTGATAAATCTCAAATTTTAGTTTTCATTATATCTCAATTAATCAAAAATCCAGCAGCAGTAGATCTAAGCTCTTGTTCTCAAATATCTTCATTTGATGATTCTTTTAAACAATCATAAACATTTTGGTTAAAATCTAGATTAGAAAAATCTTGTCTATAATATCATATTTTTACTCAAGGAGTAATTTTACATCCATATTCATCACCATTTACTATTTTTTCTAATAAAGTAGATTTTCAAATACCATTTGGTCAAGACAAAAGTAAATGATCATCTTTCCTAATTTTTATATCTATATCTTTTTCAACAAGTTCTTCATCTTTGATTATATGAACAGAATGAATTTCTAATAAAACTCATCATATGTTTTCTTGAAGTGGTATTTTAAATTCTCTAATTGTTTTATCATCTTTTCTAGTATCCACCATTTCATCCTCCATATCGGATGCTGCTTCTCTCATTTTTTTTGCTACTAGTCTAAGTTTACCTCATTTATGTGCAAATTTTTCTGCTTGCTCTTTTTTTGCTTGAGCTTCTTTTTTTAATCTAGCATTTGCCATATTTTCTTTTTCCTTATTTCTTTGTATTTGTTCTACTACATCATGATAATTTCAAACAAATTGTTCTACCTTTTTTGTAAAAACATCTAAATATAAAACTCAATCGGTAAAACTATTCAAAAATTCAGAATCATGAGATATAACTAGAACTGTTTTTTTATAATTTTGTAAAAAATCTGTTAAATGCCATATTCAATCTTTATCTAAATTATTAGTTGGTTCATCAAGTAGTAATATATCTGGATTTTGTATCAAAGCTGCTGCTAATAATAATCTAGCTTGTTGTCATCAAGAAAAATCTAATATTTTTTTATCAAATTTAGTTTTCAAATTAACTAATTCTAACACTTCTGTTATTTGTTTATCTATATTAAAAATAGAGTCATCTTTAAAATATTTTCTAAAAAATTCAGAAACTGTTAATTCTTTATCTTCTGATAAAACTACTTGATATCAAGTAGCAATAGTTAATTTTTTATCTATATTTATAATTCATCCTTTTTTCTCTAATTCCCCATTTATTAATTTAAATATAGTAGATTTTCAAGCTCCATTTTGTCACATAATGGTTATTTTAGAACCTTTTCTAACATTAAAACTTACTTCCTCTAAAATAGGTTTTCTAAAATCATAGAAAAAATCAACTGATTTAAACCCAATAACCGTCTCATTTGAAACACTCATTTTATAACTAGTTAATAATAAAAATATTTAATTGAATAAATAACAATTATAACTATATTTAAAAATGTTAAAAAATAAAGTATTTATGAAAAATAATAAAATAAAAATAATTAAAATGAACAAATTTTATAATTCAAAACACTATTTAAAACCAATAGAAGTAGTAAATATATGATGAGAAATATTAGTAATAATTATAGATAAATTAGGAAGAGAAATAATTTATACTTGGTATGATATAATAGAAAAAAATACTCAAAGTATTTATATAAATAAATGTTTACTTTGAGGTTTTATAAAAAAAATTCCTAAAAATGTACTAATTATATGATTTTGATGATGAGCATTTGCAAAATATTTAGAAGATCATATAAAAGAAGTAGAAATAACTTGAATAGATATAGATGATGCAATGATACAAATAGCAAAAAAAGAATTGAAAGTAAAAACTAATGATTTTTATATAATGGATTCTCAAAAAGCAATAAAACAAATTATTGAAAATAAAAACAAATATGAATTAATACTTATAGATGTTTATTGATGAGATTGAGAAATACCTGAATATTTTAAAGAAATAATATTTTTTGAAAATATAAAAAAAATATTATCAAAAAATTGAGTTATTTCGATAAATTTTGCAGATTACGATCTAAACAATCAAGTAAAAAATGATAAATATAATAAAATACACTCAAATTTAATAAAAGTTTTTTGAAAATTTTATTCTCAATTATCTATATGAAAAAATAATTTATGAAATATAATATGAATTTATAATTTAAATAAATTTTATCAAGCATCCGATTATGATAATAATTATCTGGAAATGGTAAAAAATTGATCTATAATATATGATGAACAAATAATTAAAAACACTATAGTTCTAAAAAATTCTTTTTCTATTTCTTAACTATTTCTTAAAAATAAAATTTATAATTGAAAATAGAAATTTTATTTAATAATTTATTTAAAATGAAAAATAAAATAATAATATTATTTGTTGTATTTTTAGTCTTCATATCTATTATATCTTGATTTTTTTGAACATTATTATTTTTTAAATTTATACAAATAAAACCTGAAATAGTAAATGAAAAACAAGAAACAATTATAGAACAAAAAGTTATAAATATAACAAATTTACAAAATGAAATTACAAAAATAGTAAATAATATATCTCCATGAGTAGTAAGTATAATTATAAAAAAAGACTTGATAATATATAGAAGATCTCCATTTTGATTTTACCGAAATCCTATTGGAAGTGTAGAACAAAAAGTTTGATGATGAACATGATTTTTTATAAGTAAAGACTGAAAAATAATCACAAATAAACATGTGATAAATGATACAAATGCAACTTATACTGTAATTACAAATGATAATAATGAATATGATGCAAAAGTAATAGCTATGGATCCAAATAATGATTTAGCTATATTGGAAATAGTAGATGAAAATATAGAATTTGTAACTTTAGATTTTATAAATAATATAGATGAAATAAATGTTTGACAATTTGCTATAGCTGTGTGAAATGCTTTATCCGAATTTCAAAATTCAGTTTCCCTATGAGTAATTAGCTGAAAAAATAGAAATATAAGTGATGGTAAAAATACAATATGATGATTATTACAAACAGATGCTGCAATAAATCCTGGAAATAGTTGATGACCTTTAATAAATCTAGATTGAAAGGTAATGTGAATAAATACAGCTATTATTGAATGAAGAGAATGACTTTGATTTTCTATAGGTTTAACAAAAGATAAAATAAATTATATGTTAGAATCTATAAAAAAATATGGTGTTATAAAAAAACCATTTATATGAGTAAATTATTTAACTATTTCTGAATCAATACAAAAACAATATAATTTAAAATCTAATGTATGATTATATGTAATAAATGAAGAATGAAGTGTTGTATTATGAAGTCCAGCAGAAAAAGCCTGAATAAAGAAATGAGATATAATTACAAAAATAGATGGTATAAATTTATGAATAAATTATGATTTAAACTATTTTATACAAAATAAATCACCTGGAGAAAAAATAAATTTAAGTATTTTAAGAGAATGAGAAAATAATGAAATAAATATAATAGTTGAATTGTGAGAAATATAATATTAAACCTTATTAATGAAAATTTGTTACTATCAACTAAAATAAATTATTCAAAGGGCTAAAGCCCTCTGTTGACAAAATATTACACAAAAGTGAAAATCAGTTTGTTAACAGAGGGCTTTAGCCCTTTGTTATATTAAGCTATTATCTTAATTAAATATATTCTCAGATGATAGTAATGAAAATTTTAGAATATAAAAAAATAGTAAAATCACTCAAGCTTGATAATTTTCACCTTTTCCATATACTCCTTTAAATATTTTTAATTTTAAAATTTATGACTAAAAAAGATTTTACAAACTCACCAAATATAACTGAAACTGAAATTTTGGAACTAAAAAAATTATTTCCAAAATTTTTTAGTGAATGAGAGTTTAATTTAGAATGATTTAGAGATTATCTAAACTGACAAACTACAAATGATAAAGAGTTTTATCGTTTTGAATGGACTTGAAAACAAGAGTCAAAAATGATTGCAAACAAACCAACTAAAAACACACTTTTGCCTGATGAGGTAAATTCAAAAGATTGGGACACAACTGAAAATATTTTTATAGAGTGAGATAATCTTGAAGTTTTGAAACTACTTCAAAATAAATATTTTGGTCAAATAAAAATGATTTATATTGATCCTCCATATAACAAAGACAAAGATTTTGTTTATAAAGATACTTGGAAAGATAGTTTAGAAGATTATTTACTTCAAACATGACAAGTTGATGAAGATGGAGAAACTACAACCCAAAAAGAAACTACTTGAAGAAAACACTCTAATTGGTTAAATATGATTTATCCAAGAC
Organism: Patescibacteria group bacterium UBA6164; assembly: GCA_002422305.1. Taxonomy (GTDB): domain Bacteria; phylum Patescibacteriota; class Gracilibacteria; order BD1-5; family UBA6164; genus UBA6164. The sequence goes on from DIUG01000038.1 coordinate 11,506, forward strand.
TTTTGCTGGCTAGAAGATTACTCAAAGAAGATTGAGTGATTTTTGTAAGTATTGATGATGATGAAGTTCATAATCTAAGAAAAGTTATGGATGAAATTTTTTGAGAGGATAATTTTTTGGCTGAATTTGTTTGGAATTGAAAAAGTGGAGCTGAAGATGACTGAAATATAAGAAATAATAAGGAATATATTATTTCTTATTGTAAGGAATTACCAACTTTTGATGTATGATTAGATATTAAAAAAGATGAAAAATTTATATATTATGATGAAAATAAAAAAGATTATTATAAAAGGCAACTTTTAAGGAAATGGTGAGATAATAGTAAAAGAGAAGATAGACCAAATTTATATTATTCTATTATTGATGATAATTGAAAAGAGTTTTTTCCAACTTTACCAAATTGAGAAGATTGATGTTGGAGGTGGTGAAAAGAAAAAATGGAAAAAGCTATTAAAAATTGAATTATAGAGTTTGTTAAAAATTGAAGATATGAAGCTTATGAAAAAATTTATCAATCTGATGAAACTAGAAAAAATAAAAAATTCCAAAGTTTATTATTAGATGTATGACAAACAGCAGACTGAACTAAAGAAATAAAAAATATTTTTGATGACAAAATTTTTGATAGACCAAAACCTTCAACACTTATAAATCATTTTATAAAAATCTCTAATGTAAAAGAAAACGATATAATTCTAGATTTTTTTGCTTGATCTTGAACTACAGCACATGCAGTTATGGAGTTAAACAAAGAAGATAGTTGAAATAGAAAATTTATTTGTGTGCAATTACCAGAAAAAACTGATAAAAATTCAGTTGCAAATAAAGAGTGATATGAATTTATTTCTCAAATTACAAGAGAAAGAATTAAAAGAGCATGAGAGAAAATAAAAAATGAAATCGTAGGGAACGATGGCCATCATTCCCTACTAGATATATGATTTAGAGCTTTCAAATTATCTGAGAGTAATTTTAAATATATGTCTGAAAAATATGAAATAAATGAAAATACTGATTTAGAACAAATAGAGTTATTAATGCAAAAAGAAATTGAAGAGTCTTGACTTGTAGAGTGAAGAAGTGATTATGATGTGATTTATGAATTAATTATTAGGGAGTGATATAGTTTTAATTCTAAAATTGAAAAACAAGAATTTTGAATTTATAAAATCATAGATACAAATGAAAATTTTTTCTATTTTATAACTGAAACAAAAACTGATGAAGAATTACAAAAATTTATAAAAACAAATCTATCAATAGTTGATAAGAAAAATATAAGTCTTTTTGCTTTAGAAGAAAAACTAAATGAAAGCCAAAGAGTTACTTTGAGTAGTTATTTTAAGTTGGTTAATTTGTAAAAAATATGTCAAAAGTTAGAATTAATTCATTAAAAGTAAAAAATTATCGTTCTTTTTGAGAAGAACAAAGTTTTGAGTTTCCATGAGAAGATTATAAAAAACCAGTTGCAATAATTGGTTATAACAATGCTTGAAAAACAAATTTAATGAATTGTATTTTATACTGAATTTGAGAAAAATTTGTTTCAGAAAATACATTTGAAAAACATGATTTACATAATTTAGATTATAAAAATCATATTTTAATAAAAAGCCAATTGAATTGATCAATATATTGACAAATAGAAAAATATTGAAAAACTTATGATCAAACTATTTGATGAGATTATGAAATAAAAACAGAAATTAAAGATAATGAATTAAGAAGTGAATGAACTTCATTTTTTTGAAAAAATAAACACTATAATATTTTTTATATAAATTTTCATAAAATTAAAGATGAAATATCTACTAAAAAATCAAGTTGGTGAAATCTAAACTCATTTTTAGCAAAACATATTGATAAACTTGTGAAAGAAGATGTGGAAATGCAAAAAAGAAAAAATGATTTTAAAAATGAAGTTGAAAATGCTACAAAAAAAGTTTTAAATTGAAGTAAAAATAATTGATCTAAACTTTCTACTTTTATAGAAAATATAAAACTAAATTATCAACATAATTTAAGAAATATAGCTTGTGAAATAGATTTTTGACTACCTGATTATGAAGATATATTTTTACAAATGATGTTTAAAGTATGATTAAATGGAGAAAAAGAAAAATTAGTTCCTATAGATCATTTTTGAGATTGATATATTTCAATGTTTGTAATGGCAGTTATTCAAGCTATTGCAGGAGAAAAAACAAAAGATCAATGTTTGTTTTTATTTGAAGAACCAGAAAGTTTTTTACATGAAAATCATCAAGAATATTTTTATAAAATGGTTTTATGTAAATTATCTGAAAATCATCAAGTAATTTATACAACTCATTCAGATAAAATGATTGATATTTTTGATACAAGATGACTAATAAGGCTAGAATATAATGAAGAAACACAACAAACAGAAAAAAAATACCCACAAGAAAAACAAAGTTTAGATTTTATAGAAAAAATAAAAGAAGAAAATACTTGATTAGTTAATGAAATAAAAGATTTTAATAATTACATAAAAATGATTGAACCAAATCTAAATAAGATTTTGTTTAGTAAAAAAGTGATTTTAGTTGAATGACCAAATGATTTACTTGTTTATAAATATTTAATAGAACAAAAAGCAAAAAATTTTTGACATGATGAGAGTTTTTCAAAAGCATATTTAAATTTTCATAATATTGCTATTATTCCTCATCATTGAAAAGCAACAGCTTGGATTTTAATTGAATTATGTAAAAAGATTTGACTAGATTATTTTGTTATAAATGATTGGGATTTTGATGATGAAACTTTATTCGATAGTTTATCAAAATACGAAACAGAAGAAGAAATGAAAAATTGAAGTGAATATATTTCTGAAATTGATAGTAATAAAAAATGAATGATAACAACTAATTGGAAACTTATAAATAAAGCCTGAAAAGAAAAAATTCATTTTAATGTAAAAAAATTAGAAAGTTTAATTTGATATAATTCAAATGATAAAAATCCAAGTAAAATATGGGAAAAAATAACCGATTCAAGTTTTAAAATTGATGAAAAAATATTTCCAAAATCTTTAGAGAAATTTTTAGAACTTAAACAACAAACTAATTTATAATTAAAACTTAACTCATGGAAAAAAATAATAATATTACACTTTTTGATTATAAAAATATCAAAGTTAGAACAGTTATCATTGATGGTGATGTTTGGTTTGTAGCAAAAGATGTTTGTGATGTTTTAGAACTCACAAATCCAACAGAGGCAATAAAAACATTGTCAGATAAAATGAAAATGACTTTGGAATGAAAAGAAAGCATCCTAAGGATTACTGAGGATCCTAATACAGTAAGAATATTACTGATCTCTGAGCCATGAATGTATAAACTTGTTTTTAAATCAAGAAAACCTGAAGCAGAAAAGTTTAGTGAATGGGTAGTAAGTGAGGTTTTGCCAACTATTAGAAAAACTTGAAGTTATGGAACTACAAAATCTTTAAGTCCTATGATGATGAGATTTAGTTTGAATTCAAAACAAAATAGTACTCTTGGATATTGGTCTATGCTAAATAAATTAGTTGAACTTTTTGCACTACCTTTAGAACACAATTGATTTGAATTACCAGAAAATATTATTCCTGATATTAGTACATGAATATTATTTAACAAATACATAAAAGATAAATGATATAATCCAGAAAAAATTTGTAAAACTTATACTCATATATATCCAGATTGAAGAGAAATACCTTGAGTTAGACAGTATCCAGACTCATTATATCCACTTTTTACAGAGTGGTTTCAAAAAGAATGGTTAGCAAAAAGATGTGCAAAATATATTATTGAAAGAACAGATGATCATGTATTACCTTATTTACAAAACACATTTCCTAATGTTATTGAGTATAAAGAAAAGAAAAGGTTAGAAAATTAAGCTAAAAATGAGTTGTAAAGGATTACTTTACAACTGAAGATATTTCAAAATAATTTAATTATTAATTTAAAAACTATATGAAAAGCTATATATTTTTACAAACATTTTGAGAATATAATGATGAAGATGAAATGTTAGAACAATCAAATTTTCTCTGAATAACTTCTTGAGAAAATGAAAAAGAAGCATTTGAAAACTTAAAAAATCAATTTGATTATCTTTGACATAGTTGAGATGAAGAAAATTATGTTTGTTTTGAATTAGTTAATGATAAATACAAAATTTTTACTTTGAAATAATTTTAATTTTTCCTAGAAAATAAATATTTAATTTTTAATTACAAAATTATGTTTTTAACAAATTTTTGACTTAAATATCCTGAACTTGCAGAAAAAGAAACTAGAATACTCACTATTTTACAAGAACATGATAATCTTTCAGAATGAGATTATGTTATTCAAGAAATGTATTGTACAGATCCGAAATGTGATTGTCAAAAAGTAAGTTTTAATATAATATGACCAAATAAAGAAATTTATTACTTAGATTATTGATTTGAAAAAGTAGAATATTATATAAAATGGTGAATTTGAGACAAAGAATTAGCAAAAGAAATGTCTTGATTAAGTGTAAATACTTTTAGTTGAGATATAGAAGATAATAGAAAAATGTTTGAAAGTATGAAACGGGTTTTAGAAGATAAAAAGTATGTAGATAGATTAAAAAAACATTATCAACTTATGAAAGAAGAGGTTGAGTGATATAAAGATCCATTTGTTAATGATGATTTTATATTTTTAGATGATGTTGATGATAAAAATATTTTTGATATAAATAAATCTCAAGGCTTACAAAATAAAATATTAAAAGAGAGAAAAAAGAAAAAATTAGCAAAAAAACAAAAACAAATAAATAGAAAAAAGAAATAAAATTTACAAAAATAATACTCTAAAATATGAAAATACAATTTGATTCAAATCAAGATTACCAACTAGAAGCAATAAATAGTATTGTAGATATTTTTGCTTGATCTTCAAAAATTATTCCATGATTTAGGATGAGACGAGGAGATAGTTTTGATGTAGTAAAAAATATTATTGATTTAGATGAATCTACTATTTTGAAAAATTTAAATCAGATTCAAGAAAAAAATAATCTTTCAATAACAAATGATATAAAAAACTTTTCTATAGAAATGGAAACTTGAACTTGAAAAACTTATGTGTTTTTAAGAACTATTTTTGAACTAAATGAAAAATATGGATTATCTAAATTCATTATAATTGTTCCCTCAGTAGCAATTAGAGCCTGAACTATTAAAAATTTAGAAATAACTCGTGAACATTTTAGAGGTTTATATCCAAATGTTCACCTAAATTATTTTGAATATGATAGTTCTAAAATAAATAAAATAAAACATTTTTGTGAATGAACTTGATTACAAATTATGATTATTACTTCAAGTGCTTTTGTATGAGATAATAAAATTATTAACCAAGAAAAAAGAGATGAGATTTGATCAAAATCACTTTTAGAACAAATAGCAGAAATTAATCCTATTTTAGTTATAGATGAACCTCAAAGTGTAGAATGAGTAGAAACTAAAAAGAAAATTAAAGATTTCAACCCTCTATTTACTTTAAGATATTCAGCAACTCATAGAACAGAATATTCGTTTGTTTATAAACTTTCACCTTTTGAAGCATATCAAAAGTGACTTGTTAAACAAGTATGAGTTTTATGAATTACTTGAAGTAGTGATTCTAATATTCCAAGTATAGAAGTTGTAGATATTTGACATGATAATAAATGAAAATTAGAAGTTAAACTAAATCTAGTCTCAATTGATAGTAAAAATACTATAAAAACTATTTCAAAAAAACTAAAACCAGATCTAAAAAATTGTAGCCTTGAAGCAAAATCTTGAAATTCAGTTTATAGATGATTATTTATAGAAAAAATAACAATAGAAGAAGTAAGTATAACTTGATGAATAGTTTTAAAAAAATGAGAAACAACATCAAAACAAAACATTGATATAATTAAACTTCAAATAGATAAAGCAATAGAAAAACATTTTCAAAAAAGAGAAGAACTAAAAACTCACTGAATTAAACCATTATGTCTATTTTTTATAGATAAAGTTTGATATTTTTTAGATTGATTACTTACTCCAGAAGAGAAAGATTTAGAATGATATATTAGAAAATACTTTGAAAATAAATTGAAGGATTATTTATGAGAGGATGAAAAAGATTTAACAAAATATTATAAATATTATTTTGCATCAAAAACTAATTCTAAAACATGAAAGCAAGAGTTTAAGGATGAATTAAAAAATAATGAACAAGATAAAAAACTAGAAAAAGAAGCATATGATCTTATAATGAAGTCAAAAGAAAAACTTATTTCATTTGAAGAACCTACTGAATTTATTTTTTCTCATAGTGCATTAAAAGAATGATGGGATAATCCTAATGTTTTTACTATTTGTACTTTAAGAAATACTCAGTCAGATATTAGAAAAAGACAAGAAATTTGAAGATGAATGAGATTAGCAGTAAAACAAGATTGACAAAGAGAATTTAGTAAAGAATTAAATAAACTTTCTGTTGTGGTAAATGAATCTTATGAAGATTTTGTTACAAATTATCAAAGAGATTTAGAAGATAACTATTGATATTCAAGTTCTGATTCAAAAAATATTGCAGATAACATTTCAAATGAAGAAAAAATTCAGTCTTTTAAACTTATTGAAGAAAATATAAAAAATGATAGTTTTAAAAACTTTTGGAACTCAATAAATAAAAAAACTTTCTTTTATGTGAATTTTAAAGAAGAAGATTTAATTAAAAATTCAATAGATAAAATTAATGAAAGTATATCTACTTATCAAATTCAATGACAAAACTATAATATATGAGAAGTTAAAATGGTTTATGATGAAGAATCTAAAAAATTTAAATCTCTTGAGCTTGATTATGCAAGAAAAGAATTAAAAAATACCTATAAAATAGATTCTATTATTAAATTATTTACAGAAGAATTACCATTATCTAAAAAAGTAATATTTGAAATTTTTAAATGAATAAATATTGATATAAAAAAGACTTTACTAAAAAATCCTATAATGTTTGTAAAAGAAATTTCAAAAATTATCAATTATGTAAAATCTAATCTTGAGTCAAATAAAGATAATATTAAATATTATTTATCTGATGAAACTTATAATTATGAAGTTATTTTTATAGATAAAGAAATTAAACTAGACACTTCAAAAAAATGAGTTGTTTCTACTATTTGATTAAATCAAAAGTGTAAATCTCTATATGAAAAATTAAATATTGATTCTAATGTTGAAAGAGATTTTGTTGATAGATTTGTAAATGATAGTAATGTATTGTTTTTCTTTAAAATTCCTAGTCAAAAATTTCAAATTAAAACACCCATATGAAATTATTCTCCTGATTGGTGAGTTATTATAAAAAATTGACAAAAAAATGAGATTCATTTTGTAATAGAAAACAAATGAACTACTTCATGGGAACAATTGAAAGAGGTTGAGCAAAATAAAATTTTTTGTACTAGAATACACTTTGATACACTAAAAACTAATGTAAAATATAATTATTTTGATAATTATGATAAATTTAGAAATGAGTATAGTGAGATTTTAGGTTAAACCTTATTAATGAAAATTTTAGAATATAAAAAAAATAAAATAAAAAATCATCATAATATTAATGTTATTATTCAGCTAGCAGAAATATCAAAATAATATGATGAAAATATTCAACCAATTACAGATATAAATGATATAATTTGAGCTATTATAATAGTAGATTTAAAACTTTTAGCTACTTGAGTAGAAATAATAACAGGTAAAATAATAAGTGATGATAAAAGTAAAATTCAAGTTATTTGAATTGAAATTGTTATAAGTAATGAAACAATTATCAAAAATATTATATTAATTAACTTTGTATTTATTCAAGAAGAAATAGCATTATCTTCATCATAAGTAGTTTTTAACAATGAATCTTTTATAAAAAATAAAACTATAAATATAAGAATTCAAATAAATGATATTATATAAACATCTTGTCTAGAAACTAATACAATACTTCAAAAAAAATAAGATGAAATTCTAAGCATAAATTTACTATTCAAACTTATCATTATTGCAACAATTGCTAAATTTAATGATAAAAATAATGATAAAACCATATCTCAAGAAAGTTTTTTTGTAAGTCTTAATCTTTCTATAATCAATGCTGAAAAAATAGAATATCATAATGTTACAAATATAGGAGAATATCAAGAAATTAATCATAAAATAATTCAAGTAAGTGAAGTATGTGCAAGTGTATCAGATATCATAGTATATCTTCTAATAATTAAAAATACTCAAATAATAGGTCATAATATAGATAATATTATTCATACTATAAAAGCATTTTGCATAAAATTGTATTGAAAAACTTCAAACATAATTTTTATATATAATTAAAGACTATTATAAATTTAATTCAAAAATTCTACTTGTTGTTTAGTAAACATTTTTTTTATATTTAAAAGGTGTATTTCATCATCTCTACATTCATTACAACTATTTTTTCATACATACCAAAGTCTTTTTATTTTATCACCAATAAATTTTGTATCATGAGAAATTAAAATAATTGTTATATTATGAACTTCATTCAAATGAGATAATAAATCATAAAAATGTTTTTGTGCAATTAAGTCTACTCAAGCAGTAGGTTCATCCATAATTATTATATCAGGATTTGAAATTAAGGCCTTTGCAATCAAAACTCTTTGTTTTTGTCAACCAGATAAATCAGAAAATAAAGTATTAATAAAATCTTTCATATTTACATGATTTAAAGCTTTTTCTATTGTTTCATATGAACAACTCTCTTTAAATGTACTTAAAAGTCATCATTTTACTTTATTTCACATTTTTACTATTTCTTTTACTGTGATAGGAACAATAGAATCAATTAATTGAGCTTTTTGAGAAATATATTCTATATTAATTTTATCTTGAGAAATATTATTTCATTTATCATCAAACCAACTTATTTTTCAAAAACTCGGCTTTAAAATAGATAAAATTAATTTTACTAAGGTAGTTTTTCAAGTTCCATTAGATCAAAATATACCAATAAAATCTCATTTAAATACTTCAATATTTAAATGAGAAAATATATTTTTTTTATTATCATAACTAAATTTTAGATCTTTTATATCAATAATTTTATTCATAATTTTATTTACATTCTAGTCAAATTTTTAATTGTTCTAAATTTTTTTCCATTATAGATATATAATTATCTCAAATAAATTCTTGTTCATTAGATAATGTTTCTAGAGGATGAAGGTTTAAAACTTCTACTCAAGTTTCTTTTTTTATTGTATCAGAAAATTTACTAGAAACAAACTCTTCAGAAAATATATATTTTACTTTTTCTCTTCTAATTAGGTCTATAACTCAAGAAATATCTTTAGCAGATGGTTCTTCTTCTGGAGATATTCACATAATAGCATGTTGAGAAAAATTATAATCACGAGCTAAATATCAAAAAGCTTCATGAGAAGTTATTATTTCATATTTAGAACAATTAGATAAAACTTCACTATATTCATTATTTAATTGTTCTAAATTTTTAATTATAGTTTTATCTAAATTAGTATATCATCTTTTTTCAAGTTCTAAAGCTAATATATTAGCCATTTCTAAATATATTTTTGGAGACAACCAAGTATGCGGATCTATATTTCAATGTTCATGAGAATTTTCTTCTTTATGATCTTCATCCTCATGATCTTCATCTTCATTATTTTCAGAAAGATCTATAAGGTTTGACAATTTTTCACTAAGTAAAATTATTTTTTCATCTCATATATTTTCTATAAGTTTTTCTTCATAATGCTCTATTCAAAGTCAGTTCAATATTATTAAATCAGATTTTTGTAAATCTCACATTTGTCTTAAAGTCGGCTCATAATCATGTGGATCTCATCATGCAGGAACTAAATTAATTATATTTACATTATCTCATAAAAAAGATTTAGTCAAAAAATAAATAGGATAAAATGAAGTATAAATATTTTTATTTACTATTTTTTCAACTACATTATTTTCAATATCATTATTAATAAATTCTTGTTTATCTCATTTTATTCAAGTATTATTACATCAAATTAAAATAAAAATGAAAACTAAAAAACTAAAGTATTTTTTCATATTTTTTTATTTAAAAACTATATTAAAATAATCTTTTACGATTATATAAAACCATTTAGTATAATTATTTGGATTTTGTTTCATATCCAAAACTAAATCTTCTATTGAAATCCATTTCCAATTCATTGCTTCATCTTTATTTAAATGTGGTATATCATTATATAATCAAGTATAAACATGTAAATATTCATTTTCTGTTAACTCATTATCTAATTTTACCTTATATATAAATTCTGTTTTTTTAGTAAGTTCTGTATCAAATCACATTTCTTCAATTAACCTTCTATGTATAGAATCTTCAATTTTTTCTCAAACTCTAGGATGAGAACAACATGTATTTGTCCATTTTCATCAAGAATGATATTTTCATAAATCTCTTTGCTGTAACATTAAATCTCATTTATCATTAAATATCAATATTGAAAAAGCTCTATGCAATAGAGCTTTTTTATGAACATCCATTTTTTCTCACTCTCAAATTTGAAAATCAAATTTATCTACAATAATAATATTTTCTTTCATATAGTTTAATATATTAGGATTGCTAAGATATTACTATCATCTGAAATAAATTATTCAAAGGGCTAAAGCCCTCTGTTAACAAACTGATTTTAACTTTTGTGTAATATTTTGTCAACAGAGGGCTTTAGCCCTTTGTTATATTAAGCTATTATCTTAATTAAATATATTCTCAGATGATAGTAACGTTAAGATTAATATTTAATTAACACTAACTTATACTCTTCCCTCTTAACATTAAGAGAAAGATGCTACATTTTAATTTCTTCTTTTTTTACTACTTCTATTTTTTTTATTACTTCTTCATATTTCTTTTTTAAAGCTATTCTTCATTTATCTAAATCTACTTGAATAATTTCAAATTCTATTTCTTCTCAAACTTTCACAATATCATCTACTTTTAATACCTTTTGAGAAGATAATTTAGAAATATGAATCATTCAAGATTTATTTCTAAATTCTACTATTGCTCAAGTTCAATCAATTATTTTAACTATTTTTCATATTCATTTATAACCTATTTCAGGTATCCATAACATTTCTTTTATTTCTTCTATTGCTTTTTTACCTCATTCTTGATTTTTTGCTGTAATAGTTGTAATTCAATCATCAGCTATTGATATTTTTACATTATAAACTGCTTCTAATCTTTGTACATTTTCTCATCATTTACCAATAATTGCTCTAATTTTATCTTCTGGAATATTAGCTGTCATTATTAAAGGAGCATACGATGATAATTGTTTATTAACAGTCGGTTGTATTTCAAGCATTTTTCATAATATATATTCTATTGATTCTTTTCATTGTAAAAAAGTATCTCTAAAAACTTGCATTTTTAATCATTTAACTTTTACATCAAGTTGCATAGCTGTAATACCATTTAATGTTCTAGCTAATTTAAAATCCATATCTCAAAGAAAATCTTCTTGAGCTTGTATATCAGATAATATTTTATAATTACCTGTATTTTCATCATAAATCATTCACATAGCAACTCATGCAACTGGTGATTTTATTGGTACTCATGCTTGCATAAGGCTCATAGTAGAACCACAAACACTTGCCATAGAAGACGAACCATTACAAGTAGTTATTTCAGAAACTACTCTCATAGTATAAGGAAAATCTTTTATATCAGGTAATACTGGTAACAATGCTCTTTCAGCTAATGCACCATGTCATATCTCTCTTCTACCAACTCATCTCATCATTCTAACTTCTCATACTGAATATGGAGGAAAATTATAATGATGAAAATATCTTTTTTTAGATTCTGGCATCATTCATTCCAATGTCATTTCATCATCAGGACCTCAAAGAGTAGTAATAGACAAGGCTTGAGTCATTCATCTTTGAAAAAGAGCTGAACCATGAGTTCTGGGTAATAATCAAGTTTCTCAAATAACTTCTCTTACTTCATTTAATTTTCTACCATCTAATCTTCTATTTTTCTCTAAAATATTCTTCCTCATAAGTTCTTTAACTCTTTTGTATACCAATGTTCATACATCATTTTTATCAATTTGTATATTTACATTAGGATTAGAAGATGATATATTTTTTTCTGATTCTTTTTGAATAATATATCATTTTATTGTCAAAAAATCAGTTGTTAAAACATCTAAATTATCTAATTCTTTTTGAAATTCTTTTTTACCTTTTTCATATAAACATTCTAATTTTTCTTCAGTCAAAAATTCTTTAACTATTTCGTAAAGAGAAGTATTCGGATTATTAAAAGTAGCTGTAATTTCAAGTATACCAAATTGTTTTTTATACTCTTCTATAAAATCTATTTGCGCATTACATATTTCTTTTATTATTTTATGAGAATATTCTAATCAAGACATAATTTCTTCATCACTTACCTCTAATCAACCAGCCTCTACCATAGTAATAGCATCAATAGTCCCCGCAACTACTAAATTTAACTTCGATTCATTTTCTTGTTCTACTGAAGGATCAAAAATAAATTTTCAATCTTTTGTAATAATAGTTTTAACTCATGAAACAGGTCATTCAAAAGGAGCTCAAGTCATCATTAAAGCTAATGAAGAACTAGTAATTCACCAACTACCTAAATCTTTTTCTCAAGTAGCAGACAAAACAGTCAAAAGTAGTTGAGTATCATTTATAATTCCTTTTGGAAACATAGGCCTTATAGGTCTATCTATAAGTCTTGCTGTAAGAGTAGAACTATCACTAGGTCTTCATTCTCTTCTTTGAAATCTATTACCACCTATCAAACCTGTAGCATAAAATTTTTCTTGAAAATCAACAACTAATGGAAAAAAATCTGCTTCAGTATTAAGTCATTCAGTTTTAAAACCAGCAGATGTAAATAATATATTATCTAAACCATCACTCATAGTAACAGAACCACTTGTTAGCAAACCTATTTTTCCAGTTTCAAATGTATAATCTTTTCACTCTATCTTATAACTCTTTTTTAACGGAGTTATTTTTGTGGCATTTTTATCTGATAATCCAATCATAAAAAATATAATTTATAAATATTAAAATTTATTATAATAATATAGTTCTAAAAAGCAAAAAAAAACAATATATTGTCTTATATATTGTTTTTTTTAATTATTTTGAAATCTTTTCGGCTTGTAAATATTCATTAATAAATGTAGAAATCAAAGGTGCAGGTTTTCTAAATAATTTAGAACCAAAACTTACAATTGTTCAAACATCTATTTGATTAGATGAATTTTGTTTTACATATGTTCTTTTTGAAACTAAATCACTTATATCTCAATATAGAGAACCAAATATATTTAATACTGTAATAGTAGTTCATCCAGATCATTCAATCTTTCAACCAATTCAATTTTTTATAATACTTACATATGTTCAATCTATTCTAGTAACACTTTTATCTATTTGAATATTTCATCATTTTACTACAAAAGCAATATTATCAATATCATAATTAATATTTGAATTTATTTTTAAATTTCAATTTTCAATTATATATGTTCTTGCTCATGAAACAGAATTAAAAGTATTAGCTCTCACTACAAAGTTTTTATTTTTTAAAATAAAAACATTTTCTATTCAATTATAACTTTCAAAATCAGATAAATTTGAAGTGTTTCATATAGGACTTCACGAATTATTAGATATTTTTTCTATACTTTTAGAATATTTATCTCATTCATCACTTATCTTATTTACAGAATTTATATCATTTACATTATTAGAATAACTTGATATACTTCATGAAGAAACTCAAACTCAAACAAAATTTTTATTTTCATTAGGATTTACTCCATTATTAGCTACTTTTGATATATTTCAAACACTATTAGCATCAGATATATAACTAGTACCTCATCATACTGTAGCAATACTTGCCTTAGCAACTCTTACATTTAATGGTGAAGCAAAATATGCATTTTCATAAGTTGTTCATTTATGTTTTATAGATGTAACTAATATATTATCTCAATAATCTCAAGAAGATATTTTAGCTCAAACAAAGTTTGGAGTAGATGAAAAATATTTAGTTGTTCAAGATTTTATTATTCAAGCATCAGTACATATTGAGCTTCAAGTAATAGTTGAACCAGATTTTTTAAATACACAAATTTGATCAAAATATAAATCATAATCAGAATCATTTCTCATAAATGGTCTTCATAGAGAATGAGCTATATATGGATTCATTCATTCTCATATAATAACACTATCTCTTGGTCAAAAAACCATTTTTCACTCATTAGGAATAGTTATTTCACACGATCATCAATCTTGACAATGTCATGGAAAAGTAGTTTCTTTATAAGTACAATCTGCTTTATTACAATACATCCAGTCTGCTTCATCTCAAAAATCACACTCTTCCAACTCCAAATTACTATTTTGTCTTTGAACTATTCAATCACCACAATAAGTATCAACAACTCATCATCATACAGAAGGTGTATAACTAGCTTTACATGCTCAACCACTTATTCATCAACAACTCCAAGTATAATGTGTAGTATTTAATATTATTTGAGATGTAAAATTTCAAACAGCATATCAAATTTTACATAATCAAGGAGTAGTAGAAGTAATAGGAGAACTTTGAACTCAAATTGTTGGTCAATTTTCACAAGGTAATGATCATCATCAACCTGGTGGTGGTGGTGTTCACCCCCCCCCTGGTGGTAATGTTGGTATTTTACATGTAGCAGAACAATTAGGGTTATATCAAGCTTGTCAAACAGGAATAGCAGGATCACATTGTTCTCAATAAGTAGTATCTAAAACTCAATCTCAACACCAAGCAGGATAATTCAAAACACATTCCTTTAATGTTTTTTGTATCCAATCAGATTTCCCGTCTTTTGCATTATAATATTTTATAGTATACTGAGTTTCCCAAAGTGGACGACTTCTTCAATTACTTATAATATTTGGTGATAAATTTGCAAATTTTATAAAAAAACTAGGAGTTGATTGTAATATTTTTCAAGAAGTATTAGGTAAAAATTCTATAAAATTATCTCATCTTCAATCTTTAAAAAATTCTCAATTATTATAATTTCTATCTACTAAATTAGTACTCCAACCAAATCATCAAGATCATCTTTGTATTTCTCAATTTGTATAAAATGATCTTATATTAACAGGTGAAAGATTTTCATCTGGATAAATATATGCTCAAAGAGATCACGATATCCATGTATCCGATAAGTTATTTACACCATATCATAGATATATATTTTCAGTTTGTCTAAAACATTGATTACAAGTATTAGAGAAATCTGAACTAGAAGAACATGATACTTCTAAAATTGCAGCAAAAGTTACAATTGGGTAGAATAAAGATAATCCTACAAATGATAATAATATTTTTTTATACATAATTTTATAATTATAAAAACTAATTTCTCCTTATATCCTTTCTTATTTCAAATTCACTTTTTTCTATTTTTTCTATATCTATAAAATTATCATTACTTTCGATATAATCTCAAGTTTCGTTAATTTCTTCAATATAATCTCAAGTTTCATTATTTTCCTCAACAACAATAATATTATCTATAACAACTAAATCTTTATTAGCTTTATTTTTAAAATAGAATAAAGAGATAAAAACAAGTAAAAATAGAATTGAAAATAATAAAATTATTAAATATTTATTTTTCATTTTATGAAATTAAAAAGATAATATAACATTTATTGATTTTGTCAAGTTATTTTATACTTAATAATCAATTATATAAATTCCCCCTTCTCCTAAAAAGCAATAATTAAAAATTGTATTTCTAATTTCACCTTCATGGATTTGTAGTACTTTCTTCTGGTGTATATGGCACTGTTATATCTACTGGTGTTGTATCTACTGGTGTTGGTATTTCAGGATTAAAATCAATAATAGTATTATCATCAACTATAGATGTTCAATCATCTGGTGTCACTATAACATCTTCACCTGGTAATGTGCTATCTGGTGTTTCTGGTGTTGGTATTGGTATTGGTTCTGGTATTGGTATTGGTTCTGGTATTGGTATTGGTTCTGGTATTGGTATTGGTTCTGGTATTGGTATTGGTTCTGGTATTGGTATTGGTTCTGGTATTGGTATTGGTTCTGGTTCTTTTTCTTTTTCTTTTTCTTTTTCTTCTTCTTTTTCTTTTTCTTTTTCTTCTTCTTCTTCTTCTTCTGATGTTGGTGTTGGTGTTTTCTTTTCCGTATCAATAACCCTCGCATAAGCTCAAAGTATATTTATAAATCAATTTTCTGTTATTCATATACTAGTTGTTCAAGCTGCTCAAATAGTTAGTGGTATTTTTTTTCATTCCAAAGTCATAGTTAACCTAAGTATAATACAATCATTTAAACACTCTGCATTTTTTCAAAAAAATACTTCTTTATCTATCTTTATTTTATCTTTTCATCAAGTCGAAATAAAATATTTTAATTCATCCAGATTATTAATTGAAGCTCAATTATCAGTTAATACTTTTTTATAGTATTCTAAACTTGATTTTGGCATCTTATTTAATATTTGTGTTATATCTATTCATTTTAAATTATTTATTTTAACCAAATTAGCTTCTTGTCATTTTCAAACTAAATTATAAATACCTGTATAAGCTGTTAATCAATCTTTTGATCATACTCTTGTTACTGATAATCAAACACTTCAATCATTTACATACACTGAATTATAATTTTTATCATTTCAAAATTTTCTATACCATTCTTCTCTTGCTTGTTTTATCTCACTTTCCATAAAAGGAAATTCTTTATTTAAATTTTTATCAAAATATTTTCTTCTTTCTTTATCATCATAACTATTTATACTTTTTCATCATTCTATAGTATATATACCTTCTTTTTCATTTAATCATTTTCTTTTCATCAAATTACTTGAAACATTTTGTAATATAAATTCTTTTTGTATATTATCTCATATAGACTTTGAATAAATCAACAAACTATCTATATCTTCTTTTAAAATTCATTTTTGTTTTGCATATTTTTTAAATCAATCATATTCTATAACTTTTATATATTGATTCCAAACCTCATCTAATCCTCATTTTCATTTTTTATATTCAAATATCATTTTTTGTAACTTAGTCATTCATACTGTATTTTTATCACTTATTGCATCTCTACTTATAATTGAATTCAATAATCAAGTTATATCATTTGAACTTGTTTTTTCCATATCAATAGATTCTAATTTTTTTGTAGATGAAGCTTTTTCTTTTTCTATATTTACTCAAGTAGTAATTGATCATGAAAGTTTTGTAGGTAAATATAATCAATAATTATCACTTTCTCTATCAGTATCTTTTACTCATTCTCATATAACTATAGTTCTAGTAATATCTTTTGAGCTTACATGTTCTATAAATTTAATATCTTTTGAAGAAATATCTCATCATATATATATATATCAATCTTTTATAAATCATTCTTGATTTCCTAAACTGCTTGATATTTGATATTTTCATATATTATTACCTCTCGTAGTAAATGTTTCAGGTAACTTAATAACTTTTTTTCAGTCATAATCTACAACTTCCATTAATACCTTAGATGCATCTATTAGTTTATAATTTACTTCTTCTTGTAATGATATATTTCTATTTTTTTCATTTATATTTTGATATTTATACTCTCAACCTGCAATTATAAAAGGTATAACTGCTCACGGTAACAATAAGGCTCAAATTGATACTTTACTTATATCAAAACTTCCATCTTTATTTTTGTATAAATTATCTTTATATGCTTGTACAAATCTAGGTAAAAATAAACTATCTAAATATGTTGTTTTATCTTCTGCTGAATTTATTTTAGATGTTTCTGCTTTAAACATATTTATCATCAAATTATACATTTGTTCATCATAAGCATTTGTATCTTTTGTTTTAAAACTTGATTCTCTAAATGGTGTTCATTTTAAAATATCATTTTTACCTTTTTTTAATATTTTTTCATAAGAATTTGTCATATCTTCTATACCTGAAACAGTATTTTCATTTCTAAATGCTGCATTTATATTTCCTCAAAAAAATCATACTCAAGCAGTAGCTCAAACACTTACTGTAGTTTTTGTATCTGTACTTTGTTGTGAAAGTGATGTCAATCTAGCTTTTTCTTGATCTAATATAGCTGCTGATGCTGAAACCATTGGTATTCAATTTGCTAATGAAACTGTTAAACTAGCCTTATATCCATTTAAATACTCTCTAAATGGTTGTAATAAATCTTTACTAATAACCCATCCCACACCATTTGCTGATATTCACAATGAAAAATTATCTAAAATACCATATGTTAATTCTTGTAAGTTTATATTATATCATAAACCTCATCAAACACTTAATTCTTTATTTTTTTGATCATCAAGTACTCATAATCATAAACTATCTGGAGTAAGGATTCTTTTTAATTTTTCTATAAATGTTTCCTTTTTCATATCTCAAATATATTCTATTTTTGAGATATCTTCACCTCTATTAAACCATAAATCTATATTTCTATTTATTTGTTTTTGCATTTGAGCATTTCTTTTCAGAAGTTCAGCTCACATTTTTGCAGGCCCATCTTTTACAGTTAGTATAGATAATTCTGAAGTTTTTAAAGCACTTTTAATAGCATCTTGAAAAACTTCTCTAGTAGAAAATAAATTTGTCTCCATTTTAGAAAATAATTCTTTACTACTTCAAAATCATAAATTTTTTATTAAAGTTTCATATCAATCGCTTGTAGGTGATTCAAGAATTTTATATAATGCTTGTGCTTCTCAAATAGATGCTGAATCCATACCTGTTGAAAGTTTACCATCTTTATCAAAATCCAAAAGTAATTTCATTTTTTCTTCAGATGATAATTTCGGTATAATCTCTTCTTGATTTTGAATATACGAACCTATAGATGAATATATATTATTTGCTTCTTTATCATTTAATCCTAAAAAAGGAACATCATATCAATATTTTTTTAATACAGGATACATATCTGAATAATTACTTCCGATTTTATAATCAATAAATGTTATTTGTCATTCTTTATTTAATAATACTCTTTGTAATTCAGAAAGTATATTTCTAAGTTCTTTAGTATCTTTATGTAATAATTGTTTTAATTGAGGATCTTTTAAATAATCATTTCATTTAGAATTACTTCTAAGAAATTCCATTCAAAGAAATGTAGATTTACTAGTTCAAATAACTTCTTTTGATTCATTACCTTTTAATTTCGCAGAATTTTTACCTATTTGTTCTTGATCTATCCTTATATCTTTTTTATCTTTTGGTAAGTTTTCCCAATCTTTTAAATTTATTGATTTATTAAAATTTGATACAACAGTTTCTATTTCTTGTGTAGTTGGAACTTTATTAAAAGTATAAACTGGGTCTTTTCATATAAATACATAATCATCTATTTCCAATTTAAAAGAATCCCCATCTTTATATCCATATAATTTTCATTTTTCTGGTTTTACTTTTGAGTTATTTATATTTGATAAAAATGTTTTCTCATTTGAATTTATATCTATTGTCTCTTTAATCAATTTATTTTTTTCTCCATTACTTTTATTAATTAAATTTGTTTTTTCAATTTGAAAATTATTTAATAATGTAATAATGTCTGATAAATTTACTCATTCAGCTAAATCATATTTATTTAATCAAATAGATGTAAGAATATTTTTTAATGTTTTTTCATTTAATAAATTTTCCATTAAATTTGGTCAAGAAAAATCATCATTTTGCTTAGTAAAATCTGAAATAATTTTACTATCTCTATTTTTATCTAATCAATTAATGTAAGTTTTTATAGTATCTATATTTTTCTTTATGAATTCATTTCTAGCATTTTCATCTAAATCATTAAATGTATCTGCTTTAAAACTAGATGTTTCAGAAAAAGTATTAACTATTAATCAATTAAATAATTGCCTATATTGTCTTATAATATGTAACATTTTTGTATTTCTTAGTATATAAATATTAAATTACACTTATATAATAACATATTTATTATATAAATATCAAGAAAAATTACTTGACAATATTTTATTATTACTTATAGTAATATTTACAGTAATAATAAATTGTATATTTCACCCCTTATATTATCTCAAAAAATCCTAAATTAATTTTATATTAAAATCAATTATATAAATTCACCTTCTCTTACAAATGTAACAACTACAAATTTTTTTCACTTTAATACTTTATCTCAAGAATGTAATACATTAAGATCTAAATCATATTTTTCATCAAAACTTCTAAATATAATTGTAGTTCAAATTTTTGGCTTTAAAGTAAGATTCAATTTTTGAAATGTAGTTCATCATCATTCAAAAGGTAGTATGTCAAAACATTTT
>DIUG01000043.1 GCA_002422305.1 Patescibacteria group bacterium UBA6164
TTCCAATGGAACAAAAAAAAGATGACTCCTGTGCAATACAGAAATCATCTTAAAAATATTTAGTGTTTTTTATTTATTCCACTTTTGTGGGAGCATATCAATTTTCGTGTTTTTTTAATATGAATTATTGCTTATAAATAGCTTAGATTTTAATTATTTTTTTTAACTAGCATAAAATTTTTAAATTTATTTTTTAAATCTGGATAAAATTGAGTTTTTATTCATGAAATAATTTAATTTTTTATTCAATAACCTTTTTTTAATAAATATAAACTAGTTATAAAAAATACAATAATAAAAAATATAATAATAAATATTGAAAGAAAAATATTTACATCACTAATTCATAAAAAACTATATCTAAGTCCATTTACCATATATAATATAGGATTTATTTTACTTACAAATTGCCAAGCCGGTGAAAGTAAATCTATAGAATAAAAAACTCATCCTAAATAAATCATAGGAGTTATAAAAAAAGAAGGTATTATATTTATATCATCAAAACTTTTAGCATATATTCAGTTTAATATTCAAGCAAGAGAAAAAAGTGTAGAAGTAAGTAATAAAAACAATAAAGCAAAAAAATAATTATAAATATTTATTTCAACCATAAACCATCATGTGATAAATATAAGTATTCAAACAGTTATTCATCTTACTATTCATCAAATACAAAATCATAATAATATTTTTGTATAACTAATAGGTGAAACAAATAATTCTTCTATACTTTTTTGAAATTTTGATCAAAAAAATGAACTAGAAGTATTACCATAGCTAGCCATAATTACTGACATCATTAATAATCATGGAAATATAAAATCTATATAATTAACTCAATTAATTATTTGTATTTTTTCTCATATAAATTTTCAAAAAATAATTAAATATAATATTATTGTAATTACTGGTGGCAAAAGTGTTTGTTTCCAAATTCTCAAAAATCTAGAAATTTCTTTATTTATAAGTGTTATTAAGTCTGTCATATATTTTTTTATTTTGTAATATCTATAAATAATTTTTCTAATCTATTAACTTTATTTCTAAAACTTGATATTTTGATTTCACATTTATTTAAACAATCAAATAAATAATTTAAATTATGTTTTTTTGAAATAGTTACTTCTATTTCATTATCAGATAATAATTTAGCTGAAAAATTATCTACAAGTATTTTTTCTAAATTTTTTACTTTATTTGTTGTATTTAAAACAAGTATTTCTTCATCCAATTTTAAAAGTAATTTGCTAACTGAAGTATTTACTATTATTTCTCATCTGTTTATTATAGCTACATTTTTACATAAAGCTTCGACTTCTTCTAAATAGTGTGTAGTTAATAAAATAGTAGTTCCAGAAGAATTTAATTCTTTTATAAATTCCCACATAGATTTTCTAAGTTCTACATCTACTCAAGCTGTTGGTTCATCTAAAATTAATATTTTTGGTTCATGAATTAAGGCTCTAGCTATCATAAGTCTTCTTTTCATTCAACCACTTAATTCTCTAGCTTTAGCATTTTCTTTTTCTTTCAATCAAAGTTTTTCTAAATAATAATTTACTCTTTTTTCAGCTATATCTTTAGGTATTCAATAATATCCTGCTTGTGTCATACAAATATCTTTTACTTTTGCAAAAATATCAAAGTTAAATTCTTGAGGCACTACTCATATAAAACTTCTAGCAAGAGAAAAATCATTATCTATATCTATTCAATTTATATATACTTTTCAAGTATTTTTATTTACTAGATTTGTCATAATAGAAATTAGAGTAGTTTTTCAAGCTCAATTATGTCATAATAAAGCAAAAAAATCCCCTTGCTTTATTTCAAGATTTACTTCTTTTAATACTTGATTATTTCAATACTTTTTTACTAATTTTTCTATTTTTATTGCTAACATATTTTTATTTATCATTAAAATTTTTACTACAAACAAAAGCACTACTCCAAGCCCATTGTAAATTAAAACCTCAAGTTTTACCTGTTACATCAACTACTTCTCAAATAAAATATAATCATGGATATTTTTTTGATTGCATATTTTTATCTAATTCATCTAAATCTATTCATCATCATGTTGCTTTTGCTTCTTTCCAGCTTCTCCAATTTTGTAATTCTAAAATTATTTCATTTTTTTCTTCATTTAATTCAAAAAATTTTATTAAGCTCTTAGGTGTTTTTTCTAAATCAAATATCAAATTTAAATTTAGATTATCTAATATATATTTTTCTCATTTTATTTCGTCTAATAATAATTTATTTAAATATTCTCATATAGCATTACTAATATTATGAATCACAGGTCAGCTTATTCAAAAATGTGTGAAAAGTATAGGTCAAATTTCTCAATAAATTTTATTTTTATTATTTTTATCATATAAACTTATATCTAAATATACACTTACTCAACTTACTTCACTTAAATTTTTTTTAGTACTCATTCAACAAAGAGTTCTATAAGGTGTTATTACTTTTATTCATAATTCATTTGCAAAATTATATCATTCTCATGTAGTCCCTACTTGAAAAAAACTCTTTCATCAAGTAGAAATTACTACATTTTTAGATTGATATTTATCTCAGTTTTCTAATATTATTTCATATCAAATATTTTTTAGAATAGATATTTTTTTTACATCACTTCTCATTCTTAAATCACAATTATTTTTTTTTACTTCTCTTAATAATACAGCTAATAATTCTTTACTATCACCACTTTCTAGTATAAGTCTTCATCTATCTTCTTCCACTATTTTTATTCAATTTGACGAAAAAAAGCTCATAATATCCCACTGATTATATTTTTTAAAAATACTTAACAAAGCCTTTTTATTTTGAGTAAAATAATCTCTCATAGGTTCTATATCTATATTTGAAACATTTGCTCTTTCTCATCATGATAATAAAATCTTTATTCAAGGTTTATCATTTTTTTCAAGTATAAGTTTATTTAATTTTTTTGGAGTATTTATTCCTGTAAAAAGTCAAGCAGCTCATGCTCAAACTATTATTATATCATATATCATAATTATTATATTTTTTACAAACTTCTACTATTATATTCTTTTAGTATTCTAGTTTTAAAATCTTCTAGTTTTTCAATTGTTTGTTCTTTTGTTTTATAGTTTCTTACTGAAATCGTATTATCATTTTCTTCTTGCTCTCATACTACGATTATATAATTATTATGCATTTTTTCAGCATTTCTTACTTTTTTATTTAATCAATCTGTTGAAAAATCACTACTAACTCTGATTCAAATATTTTTTAAATCTCACATTACTTTTCAAGCATAATCATCAAATTTTGGTAATACTGGTATTACTATTACTTGTCTCGGAGATAACCATAATGGAAATATTCAAGCAAAATGTTCTATTAATACTCACATACCTCTTTCAAATGATCCTGAAATAGCTCTATGAATAACTACTGGTCTTTCTTTTTCATTATTTTCATTTGTAAAACTTAAATCAAATCTATTTGGTAGATTGAAATCACATTGTATAGTTGCTAATTGCCATTCTCTACCTATTGCATCTTTGAACATGAAATCTAATTTTGGACCATAAAAAGCGGCTTCTCATTCTACCCTTTTATACGGTAATTTATTTTCAATACTTGCTTCTTCTAAAGCTGATTCTGATAATTCCCAAACATCATCACTTCATAAATATTTAGATTTATCATCACCTCTTACTGATAAAGATACCCAATAATCATTAGTCATTCAAAGAGTTGTATAATACTTTTTTATTATATCTGTAATAGATTTCACTTCTTCTTTTATTTGAGATACTCTACAAAATAAATGTCAATCATCTTGAGTAATAGCTCTTACTCTAGTTAATCATGATAATTGTCATGATTTTTCATCTCTATAAACAGTTGCAGGTTCAAAATATCTTACGGGCATATCTCTATAACTAAATTGATTATCTGCAAAAAGTTGCATATGATGAGGACAATTCATAGGTTTCATTATAAATTTATCTTCTTTACCTTGAACTCTAAATAATTCATCTCAAAATTTAGCTGCATGACCCGAAGTTACATACAAAGCTTCTTTTGCAATATGTGGAGTCCAAACTTTTTGATATCAATTTACTTTATGTAATTCCCATAAATAATTTTCTATTTCTTGTCTAATAATCATTCAAGCAGGTTGTAAAAGAGGTAAACCTGGACCAATTAATTCTGAAATAGTAAATAATTTTAATTTAGCACCAATTATTCTATGATCTCTTTTTTTTGCTTCTTCAAGCATATTTAAGTGTTTTTCTAATTCTTCTTTATCATTAAATGCATAAGCATATATTCTAGTTAATTGTTTATTATCACTATTCCCTAACCAATAAGCTCCAGCAACCCTTACAAGTTTAAATGAATTTGGATCAAGTTCTTTTGTATTTTCTACATGAGGCCCTGTACACATATCTATAAATTTTAGATTTTTTATTTGGTCTCAATCTAGTTCAAAAGGAAAAACACCCTCTGTCCTAGCGGACATCTCCCCCTTCTCAAGGGGAGAAAAATGCATTAGAAAGTTTTGTAATTCTGTTTCTTTACCTCATTTAGAAATATTTAGATAAAAACTGATTTTATCTGATAATTTTTCTTTATTTTTAAAATCTCCAGCTTCTATTTTATCTACTAATTCATTTTTAAATCATTCACCCATTACATTTAGTATTTTTCTAGCTTCATCAAAACTAACTTCAAATTTTCTAAAATCTTGATTTTGAGTAATAATTTTTTTCATAGTTTTTTCTACATCTTTTAAATCTTTATCTGAAAATTCTATATTTCAAAAATCAAAATCATAATAAAAACCATCTTCTGTATCTGGACCAGTAGCTATTTTTACTTCTGGATAAAGTTGCTTCACTGATTGAGCCATAATATGGGCTAGAGAATGCCTTTTAGTTGCTAAATTGTTCATAGTATTTTTATTAAAAATAATTTATTAATTTCTATTTATAAAAATAAAAACTCTTATTTTTTATTAAATAAGAGTTTTGTTATATTTTATTTATATTTTTTATACACAACAAAATTATTCTATTTAATTATAGATGTAATAATTGTTGTTATGGTTACAAGTTGTGCTAGGTTCACGATGCCTTATTAAAAAATATTAAATATAATATATTAGTTTTAATTTTTTTGTCAAAAATTTTTTGCATATATTACTTTTTTATGTTAAAGTTAATTTATTATATTTTAATTTTATTAACTATGTTTGATATATTGTTTGCTCGTACATTTGCAATTGTTTGAGTTATGCTTTTGATTACAGCTTATTCATCATTTATGAATAAAAAAGTAAATGCTAAATCGGGTTGGTGAACAATTATAATGACATTTGTATTATTATTTGCTGTAATGGTATTTTCTAATTCATATCCTATTAATTTAGTACTAGTTTGATTATTTTCAGCTTTAATCTGATGGATGATAGCTCCAGGAATAAGATTAATGTGAGATAATTATAAAACTAAAAAATTCTTAAAACAAAAATGAATAGTTCTAAAAAAATGAGAAAAACTTACAGATGAACAATCTATAGAATTAGTTGATTATTTAGAAGCTAATAAATCAGATGAACAATGGAATAGAATAGTTTCACAAGCTATGTTTTCTACTGCATTAGCTGTATTTGCTACTGCTAGTTTAGTGTTTGTAAGTGATATTGATTTTAGTTTTATGTGAATGTTTCTATTTATATCACTTTTGATACTTATAATCATGTGATTATTAAATATTTTTATATTTAAATCTAGAATTTTTTCACTAGTTAAAGCTTACTTTTGAGTACTTATATTTACTGGTTATTTGATTTATGATTTCAATACTTTAGAAAAAATGGCTGGAGATGAATCTTGGGGAGCAGCTGTAAATATTGCAGTAAATATTTATTTAGATATAATAAATCTATTTTTATATTTATTAGAAATACTTTGAGGATGAGAATAATCTATAATAATTATGAATAATATTAATAATTCTACATCACCAGTTAATAATAAAAATGAGTCAACTTCTTATTTTATATAAGATGAAGTTGATTTTATTTTGTGATTAAAAAAAGATGATAATGTATTAGAAAAGTATTTGAATAATCAAAATGTAGTATTTTTAGCTCTTTTTTGTATTTTTTAAAAAAATATATTAAAATAAATATAGTATTATAAACTAAATAATAAAAATGGAAATAAATAAAAACTTACTAAAAAATGAATTTAATAAAAAATCTTTTGTAGAGAAAAAGAAAACTTTAATTGAAATGCTTAGTAAAATGTATTGAACAAATGAAAAAATAAATAAATTATGAAAAATAGTTTATAATTTATCTGAAAAAAATGAAGCTTGATTATATTTAGATGTTTATGATATATTGATAGATGCATTTTTATCTACAGAAAATCAAGATAATCAAATAAAAATAGATAATTTTTCAAAAATACAAAGTTTATTAGCTAAATTTAAAGAAGAAGAAAAGCAAGAAATAGAGCAAAATAAACTCAATTTAGAAAATATTTTTAATAATTTATAATTTTACTTTTTACAAATGTCTGAAATACATAGTTCAAATTTAGATAACAATGAATATAAAGATAAAACAGCTCAATTTAAAGAAAATTTTGATAAAAAAAATCCTGAAACTCTTTGAAAAGCCGTAGAAGATAATCCTAAAACAGATGAAATCATTGAAAAATGAACTGCTATTTTAAATGGTCCAGAAAATAATGAAAAAGAAAAATCTATTATAGAAAAATTAGCTGAAATTTTGCAAAAAGTTACTATTTTTCAATGAGATAAAGAATCTTTAAATATGGAACATAATAATAGAGTTTATCAAAATATAAATGATCATAATCCAGAAATAGATACTTGAGTAGATCATTCTAAAGAATTACAAGAAATATTAAAAGATCATAAAAAAACTGCTATTAAATGATGATTAAGTGAAAATCAAATTAAGCCTAGCGATGAAGCAGAAACTAAGAAAATACTTTGAATAATTAATGAAGTATACAATAAAGATAAAGAAGCTATTGATGAAAAATTATGAATAACAGATATTAATCATTTAACACCAACTCAAGCAACTAAATTAGCAGCATTAGTTACTATGACTAAATTAGATTATAATCATTCTCAATTTATAGATCCAGATAATGCTAGTGAATATTTTGATGGTATGCAAGAAAATGATAAAAATCAATTTAGAAAGGAATATTATTCTTCTGAAGTATGAAAAGAATTATTAAATTTTAAAATGTTTCATGTAGATAATTGAGTAACAATAAATTATGAATATTTATATACTGAACTAATAAAAGATAAAGATTTATCTAAAAAAAATTTAGATGAAATAAAAATTATTGCAAAAGAAGATGCAAAAACAATAGTAGAAAAAGAATTATGAAGAGAAATTAATAAAAATGATTTAAAGGATAATTTAGCTGATTATACAGAATTTATTTACGACCAATTTACAAAAAATTCAAAAATAAGAGAAGAATGAGTTAAAATAGATCAAAAAAGTGTTTCAGAAATGCTAGATTGATGAAAATGAATTTGTAGAAATTATGCTATAGCTAATGAAAAAATATTTGAAGCATTAAAAACAATTCAAAATCCTAATAATAATCAATTACAAAATAGTATATTACCTTATTATTCATGAAGTACTACTTGAAAAGAAATTGATGAAAAAAATATTTGAAATATAATTGCTGGTGAAGAAGAATCAACTAAACAACATGCATGGAATGAATTAATAACAATTTGAAAAGATTGAAAAAAATATGTATCCCAAATAGATTCAACTCATGCAGACACTTGATGATATGAGTGATGAAAATGAGAAAAAAATAATGAATTAAATAAAGTAGATACTATAGATAGAACATTTGATAGATTATTAAATGATGTAGTAGATAATAATAAAGACTGATTAAAAACAAAAGAAATTTTACCAAAATTAGAAAAACTTTTACAAGATATGGAAGTGAGTTGAGATATAAAATGAATTTCAGTTATGAGAGTAAAATTATATGATTTTTATGAAAAAATATGAGATGAAGAATGAATTAAAAAAATAGAATATAAATTTAAAAATTCCGACTTTAACATTGATGATGGTAGATTAAAAATTTGTAAAAAAATACTAAATAATGGTAATGAAAATAAATATGATGATGTAATAGAATTATTATGAAAAAATGCTTTAGAAAATGATTGATGAATTTTAGCAATATCTATGATTAATTTTTTTAAAGAAAATTCTATTACATGAAGTAGTTTTGATGAAACATTTAAAAATTTTAATCATTTTTTTGATAAAAATCCAGATTTTTTAAAAATGGATAAACAATGAAGAGAAGCTTTTATTATAAATAAAAATCCAGAATTTTCAAAACAAATAAATGAAATATTATCAAGTTTAGAAGAAGTCTTTCCAGATAAATTTAAAAGATAAAATTACTTAAATTTTAATCCTGTTTTTAAAAGCATATTTTAAATTATTCTTACTATAGAAAAAATGTTTGAATTTGAAACAGAATAATAAAAAACAATTTTAAAATGATTTTTGCTTTATTTCACATTTTTTATATACTTTAAAAGTAAAATAAAATTTAATTAAAAAGATATGAGTAAAAAATATTTTGATAAATATCCTCCATTTATAAATAGAGTGGCTGAACAAGAATATATAAATAATTATTTATGAAATTCACCAAGTAATATACTTTTTGTTTATTGACCAAAATCAACTTGAAAAACTACTTTGATTGAAAAAGTTATAAAAGAACTTGATCAAAAAAAATATGCAGTGAATTATCTTGATATGAGAAGAATATTAATAACAAATTTTAATGACTTTAAAAATATATTTTTTCCAGAAGATTTGAAATGAAAAGTTAAAGAAATAGTTAGTTGAATAAAAGTAGATTTTGGATTTTTTGGTTGGGATTTAGATGATGAAAAAGCTATAAAAACAAATATTTTTTGAGTAATGTTTGATAAATTAAAAAAAGCAAATGAAAAATGAATAAAACCAGTAATTATACTAGATGAATTTCAGTACTTAAAAAATATTATAATAGATAAAGAAAACAATTTATTACTTGTAGAAGAATTATTTAAGTTTTTTATTGCACTTACAAAAGTTAACCATTTAGCTCATATTATATGTTTGACTTCAGATAGCTATTATATAGAAGAACTTTATAATCATGCGAAACTAAAAAATACTTCTGATTATTATTTAGTAGAACATTTAGAAAAAAAAGATGTAGAGTATTGGTTAAAAGAAATAGAATGATTAGAAGATAAAATTGTAAAATATTTTTGGGATAATCTCGGGTGAAGTGTTTGGGAAATATGGCAATGTTTACTTAGTTATAGAAATACTCTAAATTATAAAATTTGAGTTGAAAAGTTAATTGGTGATGAATATGCAAAAAGTTTAGAATTTTGGAAATATGAATTAACTAAAAAAGAACAAAAGATTTTTGATAAAGTAATAAAACAAATTGCAAAAAAATGAGAATATATCATACCAAAAGAAGAAAATATAATAGATTTAGTTAAAAAATTAGTTGATATAGATATTTGGTTTTACGAATCAAGAAAACAAAGAATTACAGCAAATAGTAAAACGACGAAAAAAGGTTTTGAAAAGTTGGTAAAAGAAATGGAGAAATAGCAATGCAATTGCTATTTTTTTTGATTTTAAAAGTAAGTGTGGTAGAATTAGAGAAATATAAATTAAAAGTTATTAAATAATATGAGCAATAATAGTACAAATAACTTTGTGTTAGAACCAGAAAGTGTATGACTTGAACATCCGTTTGTTTATGAAACTAATTTTGTGAGTAAACAAGTTAATGAAATTGTTGAAAATAATGAAAATAAAAGTGAAGAATTTATTATACAATATGAATGAAAGGTTTACAATGAACAAGAATTCATAGATTTAACAATAGCTTCTTTTCTAAGTGTATATCCTAATTTTCAAGAACTTTTATCATTATCAAAGAAAAAAGGTTTTAATGAAAAAGTAGAACTTAAAATACAAGAATTTATTAATAAAACTATAAAACAGTGAAGTTTTAAATATTTACAAAATTTAATTAATAATTTTGGTAAATATTTATCAATAGATTTAGATAAAAATTTATTTTTAGAATGATTGAATAAATCTCTATATGAAAATTACAATAAAAAACTTGTTAATGGTCAGTTGGGTAGACAAGCAAATAAATTTGATTCTTTAAAATCATGATTAGATTTTTCTAAAACCTATAATTTAGATATAGACTTAAAAGAATTGGAAAATATAGTAAATGTTTTTATTGAAAATTTATCTAATTATGAAGATTTATCTAATTTAATTTGAATTATTAAAGATTATTCAATAAATATAAATTATAATCTTATTCAAAAATATTTAAATAAATCTTTGGAAAAGTGAAATATAAAAGATATTAATATGTTATTTAATATTGTAGAAAAATTTAATATTATAATATCTATTGATATAAACTTGTTTCAGAATTGTATTAATAATAATATAGAAAATTTATTATCAGATAACTATTATCTTATAAAGGATTTTTTAAATAATTTAGATAAACATAAAATTACTTTAAATAATGATATATTTGAAAATAAAATCAATGAATATTTAGAAAAAAATGATTTGTATTATTTAAGTTGGTATTTAGTATTATTAAATGATTGGGGAATAAAAGTATATTTTAATGAAGATATCTTTTCTAAAAAAGTAAATGAATACATAAATGATTATGAATGATGAACTTTTGATAACTTGGAAAGAATATTTAAAATAATAGAAAAATATTGAATATTGATTAATTCTGAACAAAAGTTGTTTACAGAAAAGATGAATTATTTTTTAGAAAACTGAAAATTATATAATATAGAGGACTTATTAATATTAATGAAAAAATATAATATCAATATAGACAATAAACCTTTTGAAAAAATAATAAATGATTATATTGATGTTGGTAATTTATTCTATTTAGAAAAAATATTAGAATTAATAAAAAAGTATGGTATTGTTATATTAGGTGATTCATATAAAAGTAAAATAGTCGAATCTTTAGAAAAATTTTATGATTTAATTACTTTATTAAAACTAATAGTAGACTTTAATTTAGATGTAGATATTCAAGTTATTATTAAGATAATTAACAAATTAATAAATGATTCTATAAAAAATGATTGGTCTAACTTTTTATATTTATTAAAAGTTATGGATATATATTCTATAAAATTAGATGAAATTGATATAAATATAAATGAATATTTAAATAATAATACTGAAAATAAAGAAATTGATAAAGATATTTTTATTAAAATTTTAAATATAATAAAAAATAAAGAATTAACTATTAAAAAATTATTTAATTATCTTTTAAAAAAATATGATCCTAAAAATTTTTGATTTGATAAAATAGAGAAATACATAAGTTTATTTGAAAGACTAAATAACTCTCCATCTCAGGAAATTCAAAGATTAAAGTCTGAAATATCAGATTTACTTACAAATTATAATTACGAAGAAGCAAACGAGATACTAAATCAAATAGAAGATATATTTATAAGAAATCATTTACCAAACTTTTGAAAAGTATTTAAAGTTTTTGAGTTTATTCATGATAAAAATAGTTTAAAACAAAAGTTATCCAATAATCAAGTTAGCCCATTTCTTTATTCAAAACAAAAACTATTAAATAAAAAGTCATGAGAAAATAGCATAAAAAATATATTTTATTCTGACTTATTAAAATCTTTTGCTTACTCAAATAATAGAGATTTAAAAGAGTATATTGAACTATTAAAAAGCTGAGAATATCTATTAAATAAGTATGAAAATCATGAAGATTTAGAAGAAAATGAACAAAATCAATTCCATAACTTTTTGATACAATTAGCAATTTTGTATAATTCAAAAAAATGAAATGATAGTATAAAGTATGAATGATTAGAAAATGATGATTTATATACTCTAATAAAAGATAATTTATTATTACAAAATTGAGAAAGTGTTGAGAATAAATTATCAAATGATTTTTTGGTAATTACCTAAAATCTGTGGA
>DIUG01000012.1 GCA_002422305.1 Patescibacteria group bacterium UBA6164
CAAAATGTATTATACTTTCTATGAGTTAAATTAAAATAAAAATTTGACTTTATAAAAATTTTCTTATATTTAAGAAACTCACAAAACCTAAAAGGAGAATAATATGATGAGTAGTAAAGAAAAAAATGTAGATAACGAAATAAAATCAAAAGACAAAAATGATAAAAAGTTATCTCCATATGATATTTTTTTAATGAATGCTCCAGAATATATGAAAAGCACTGATGGCGCTTGTATTATCGGTATTGATTAAAAAAAGTCTAAACTCCATAACATTTATGTTATGGAGTTTTATATAGCTTATTTATATCTTCTTGTAATTTTTTATTATTTTCATCATATAAATCTTTTATAGCTTTAGCATCTTTAATACTTCATTCTAAAGTATTAGTATAGTCATTTATTGTTTCTCTAGTATCTTGTATAACTCATTTTGTTTCGTTTATTTTTACATTATCTGTTTCTGTTTTTAAATTTTGTATATCTCAAACAGTACTATTTATTTTAGTTTGTATTTTTTCATTTCAACATGAAACAAATAAAAGTATAAATATTAATAACAAAAAAGCTTTTTTCATAATAATTATATATTAATTAATTAAATCACCTATTATTCTATTCATATCAAATTTTAGTTTAGCTTCAAAAAACATCGTTTTTCAATATAATTCTAAATTTAATTGATAAGCATGTAGTGCTTGTCTATGGAGTTGGAAAATTGTCGCAACTTCTTTATTTACTCTAAAATTTCAATAAACCTTATCTCATAATATAGGATATCAAATACTTGATAAATGTACTCTTATTTGATGAGTTCTACCTGTTTCTAATTTTATTTTTACAATAGTATATTTATTATCTACAAATTCTAAAACTTCTCAATAAGTAATTGCTAATCTAGGATTTATAGGATTTACAGTTGTCATTTTTAATCTATTGTTTGGGTCTCTTCATATATATGACTCTATTTTAAATTGTCTATCTTTTATTTTTCAAAAAACTATAGCTATATAATATTTATCTATTTGTCTTTCTTTTATAATATTAGATAAATATTTCATCATTGTATCTGTTTTTGCAATCATTATTAGTCAAGAAGTATCTTTGTCTAATCTATGAACTATACCAGGTCTTTCTACTCATCAAATATTAGGTAAACTGTATTTGCAATGTTCCAGTACTCAATTTACTAAGGTATTTATATTTCAATTTTCTCATGGAACAGGATGTACATTAATTCAAGCTTCTTTATTTAGAATTATTAGTTCATTATCTTCATATACTATATCAAAATTCATTTTTTCTGGTAATATTTTTTCTAATTTTTCCAAAATAATTTCTATTTTTATCTCATCTTTATTTTTTATTTTTAAATTTTTTGAAATTTTATCTCAATTTACAAAAACATAACCTCTATCTATCATTTTTTGAATATAGCTTCTAGAAAAATCATTAAAAAGAGTAGATAAGTAAATATCTACTCTTTTAGGTTTTTCTATTAATGCACAAAAATCATATATCATAATTTTATATTTTTAAATTTAAATTTAATTTATAGATATTTTTGTAATCTACAATCATAAGCTTGCTTTTATACTATCTATTTTATTTTTATTTTCATTTTCAATATTTTCATTTTCAAATTCTGCTTTATATAAATCTATTAATTTTACCCACTCTTCTTTTTGTTTTAAAACAAGTTTTTTTATATCATCAGGATGCTCTTTAGCTAAATTTTTAAATTTAATTCTTTCATCTTCAAATACTTTTATTAATTCATTAAATTGGAATTGTGATAAAGTTGGAATAGCATCAATAACCCTCTTTTTTTCTAGAGTGTTCAATGATAAACTAAATTTAAGTAAATCTAAAAATTTTAACTCATTAATAATTACTTCTTTCGAATGAAGTTTCAATAAATCTAAAATAATTGTATCCACATTTTTGTCTAATATTTGATTTTCTATCATATTTTATTTTGAAAATATTAAATTATAAATACATTATAGTTATATTTTATATATATCAACATTTTTTTATATAAAACTTTTATTAATAACACTTTTTTGATTTTTTATAAATTAAAATTTATATTTTAAAACTATATATGTCAATATTTAAGAGCAAATGAATAATTTTAAAAATAGATAAAATAAAGCACCAAGAATTTTTATATACTATATTTACAAAAGATTATTGAAAAATAAAATGTAATAAAAAATTAAATAAACAAGAAAGAAATCTTGATTTATGATATATAATAAATTTTGAAATATTTACAAAAGAAAATGTATCTATACATAAAATAAATAACATTAAAATAATATCAGGATTTAATCATAATAATAAATCTTTCAATGAAATAAATAATTATCTAATTATTTTAGCATTAGTATTAAATAAAACACCATTTGGTTCACCTATTTATGAATTATTTCATTTATTAGAAATAATAAATGAAATAAAAAATATAAATGAAATAAAGTTAATGTTAACAAAGTTAAAAATAATATCTCTTTTTTGAGAATTAAATGAAAATCATAAAAATAAAATAGTAAATAAAATATTAAAATATATTAATTCAAATAAAATAGAATCAATAATAAAACTTGTATGAATAAATGAAGAAATTAAAAAAGAATTAGAAATAATAAATTAAAAAATTGAATTTAAAATAAAAATTAGTATAGGGTAAAAAATTTAGATTATATCATATTATATTCTTTTTTTCTACAAAAGAGCCAAAAACTTTTGACAATTTATATCTTTTAAATATTATATTTCAGCAATTTTTAAAAGACTATATACACCTTTTAGGAATTAATGTAAAATATTTAATTTAAATTTAATTAATCAAGAATGTTAGGAAAATTAAAGAAAAGAAAAAGACTTAGAGTTCATGGTTTTCTAAAAAGAAGTTCTACTGCTAGTGGTAGAAATGTATTAAAAAATAGGAGAAGAAAAGGGAGATATGAATTAGCAGTTTCTTATCCAAAAAGATATCAAGAAATTAATGGTAAAGCTAAAATGCATATAATTGCTTGAGGTACAGCTAGAAAATCACCTTTTGATTGAAAAGGTAATTATATAGTTAGAAAAAAATAATTAAACTATTCTAACTTTCCATTTTTATGGGTTTTAAATTAAATATTTAATTTAAAATATTTAAAAGTTAGAGTTTTAAAAATTTTTATAATATATGATTCCAAAAAAAAATAGATTAACTGAAAGAGAAGTAAAAAAGGTTTTGACTAGGTGAAAACCTTTTTTTTCATATGGAATTGTTTTAAATTATATAAAAAATAATTCTGATAAAAATAGATTTTCTATTGTAATTTGATGAAAATCGGTTAAAACTAATGTGGAAAGAAATTTTTTTAGGAGATTATTTTATGATTTAGTTTCATTTAATTTAACATCAAATAAATGAAATGATTTTGTTTTTGTTGTAAAAAAACAAACAAAATTAGATAAAAAAGAAGAAAATAATATAAATATTTTTAAAAAAGATATAGAGTTTTTATTGAAAAAGATATAATATCTTTTATTTAATTTTTTAAATTTATAAAAAATGAAAAAATTTTTAGATATATTGTTAATAGTTTTACTTACTATATTTGTTGTTAATTTCTTTAATAGAGATAAAGAAATTAAAATGGATAATACTATTTTAATTGAATTTGTTAATCAATCTTATACAATACCAGCTTCAGTATGAGTTAAAGTGAATAATTTTACAGATAAATCAGTAGTATTCAATACTTGTAATGATATAAAAATTAATAATTCATGAAGAGAAATAGTTTTTGATAAATCTTTTTGTAGAGATATTTCATTAAATACACTTTCTGGAACCATTATTGATTATTCATCTCAATATGATAAATTTAGTAATATATGAAAATATAATTTAAATGTAAAAATTGATGATAAAGAATATTATGATCAATTTGATTTAGATAATAAAGGTACAATAAAAAAAATATTTGTGTGATTATTTTATGCACCAATATACAATTTAATGATATTTTTACTTAATATTTTTTGATGAGTATTTTGATGGGCTATATTGTTTATTACAATAATTATAAGATTAGTTTTGTTGTATCCTCAACATAAAATGATGATAGGTCAAAAAAAACTACAAGCTATTCAACCAAAAATAAAGGAAATACAAAAAGAATATAAGTGAAATCAACAAATGATATGAGTTAAATTGATGGAATTATATAAAAAAGAAAAAGTTAATCCAATGTGATCTTGTGGGTTTTTAATTATACAAATGCCTATATTATTAGTTATTTATAATATAATATTATGAATAAAAGATCCATCTAGTTTTTATTATACTTATAGTTTTTTACAACATTTTAATTTAGAATCTATTGATTATAATTTCTTTTGATTAGATTTATTATCTTCTGGTGGTATTTGATGAGCAATTCTTGCTATTTCTGTTGCTTGAATACAATTTTTACAAGTAAAATTATCACTTTCTAATAAAAATATAGATAATAAATGAATTGTATTAGAAAAAAAGAAATGAGACGATTCATATAGTCAATTTATGCCAGATCCTGAAATGATGAATAAATTTATGTTATATTGAATGCCATCTATGGTTTGAATTTTTACCTATACTTTGTTTTCTTGAGTTGGTATATATTGGTGAATTTCTACATTATTTATGCTATTTCAACAATTAATTGTTAATAAAAAATTAAAAAAGTAAAGCCTTTTTTTACTAATATTTTTTGACACAATCGTTTCTTTTATTACAATATGAAAGTTACATTTTAATATATAATTATTTTTACTATGAATAAAAGACTATTAGCAGTTATATCTTTATTAACAATAGCTACTCCTTCATTTTCTGCATATGAAGAAATTGAATGTTCTACTAACCCTGTATTTTCAGAAAATTCTTGTAATCAGTGTTTTGATTGAGGTTCAAG
Organism: Patescibacteria group bacterium UBA6164; assembly: GCA_002422305.1. GTDB lineage: Bacteria > Patescibacteriota > Gracilibacteria > BD1-5 > UBA6164 > UBA6164. Next base: position 4,959 of record DIUG01000012.1, read on the forward strand.
AATGCAAGGAGATAATTTAGGATTATTAACAGATTTATGGGTTAATCCTACAAATATAGATAAGATTCTTTATAAAGAGGAACAACAAGATCCATATATGGTAAATTTGAATAAAGAAAATGTTAAATGGATTCAAACACCTAGTTCAGATAAATTTTGGGAATATACAGATGAGTTTAATAGTTTATATAGTGAAGATGATTTTGGTTATATATTAAAATCTTGAAAGTCAGTAACTTGGTTAAAATCTAGTTTATCAAGTGCATATAATTTAGAGAAAAATACTGCAAAAAGTGGAGAAAATATAGGTATGTTAATATATCCAATAATTTCTCATAATATATTAGCAGATGGTGAAGTTAGTATGAATGATAGTAATAAACATTTAGAATGTGTTTTATTTAAATCTTGAGAAGCTGCAAAAGAGTCTGTAGTACCTCCTGCTGAAGTAAAGGTTTTACCTAAAACTTGACCTGGAGAATTTATGATTTTACTTATTATATCAATAATATTAGGTTTTTCAATTTTGAAATTTAGAACTAAAGCATAATTAAATAAAAAAAATAGATTTATTGTAAATCTATTTTTTTATTGTTTTTATATTATAGCTAAATCAAAATAAAAAATACTTCATTTTCAAACTTCCGATATTACCTTTATTTCAGAACCAAATTGATTTATAAAATTTTTACAAATAGCTAATCATAATCCTAATCATGTATCATTTTGTCTTTGCATACTAGATTCTACTTGACTAAATTTAGTAAATAATATATCTAATTTATCTTCTGGTATTCATATTCAATTATCTATTACTTCAAATCTCACATTATTTTTTATTTTACTAGCTTTTAGTATAATATTTCAATTTTCTTGTGTAAATTTTAATGAGTTTGTTAATAAGTTTAAAAGAATTTGTTTTAGTTTATCTATATCAGTATTTATAAATGATTCATTTAATTTTTTATCTATTTCTAATGAAAAATTTATTTTTTTTGATTTCATTTCTAAATAAATATCTCTATATATTGAATCAATTATTTCTATTATTTTTATATCTTTCATATAATATTCCATTTTTCAAGATTCTATTTTTCAAATAGATAGTACATCATTAACTAAGTTTATTAACCTAATTGAACTATTATATGTATGTTTTAGTGACTTTTTTACTTGTTCATTTATATCTCACATATCTCAATCTAGAATCATTGAAATATATCATCTAATTGAGGTAAGAGGTGTTCTAAGTTCATGTCAAACTATAGAAATAAATTCGTCTTTTGTTTTATTTAAGTTTTTTAAATTTATTTCCATTTGTTTTAATGATTCTACTTCACTTAAATCACTTATAGTTAATACTATTCATCAATTTTTAGTAAAGGTTCAACTACATAATACAGGAATTATTTTTCATTTTTTAGTTTTTATTTTAGTCTCATATTTGATAGTTTTTTTATTTTTTTGAATTTTTTCTATGTTTCAAATACTATTTTTATCCATAAAAACAGTATAATTTTTTCAAATTATTTCTTCATTTTTATATCAAGTAATTTTACAAAAAACATTATTTATATAAATTGTATTATTTTTATTATCTCAAATCCATAAGCTTTCACTCATATGTTCAACTATTTGTTTATATATCTCTAGATTTACAAGCTCTATATTTCATGAATTAGTCATATTTTTTATTTATAAATATATTTATATATTCTAATATATAAATGAAAAAAAGTCCAATATTTTATTTATATATAAACATGGCATCTCAAAAGGAAAAAAATCTAAATTTATTATCTACAGCATATTTATAAGCCTTTTTTATTTCTTCAGTTCAAGCAAAACTAGATACAAGCATTAAAAGAGTTGATTTTGGTAGATGAAAATTAGTTATTATTCAGTTTACAAATTTCCAATTATATCAAGGATATATAAAAATATTTGTATTTTGTGATCCATATTTTAGTATTCATTTTTCATCTGAAAAGCTTTCAAGAACTCTAATAGTAGTTGTACCTACTCATATGATTCTTTTTCATTCTTTTTTATATTCATTTAATCTTTTAGCAACATCTTTTTCAATTTCTATATATTCTTGATGCATTTTATGTTCCATTATATTTTCTTTTTCTACTCATTTAAAAGTACCTATTCATACATGTAATAATACTTTTTCTATTTTTACTCATTTTTGTTTAATTTTTTCTATTAATTCATTTGTAAAATGTAATCATGCAGTTGGTGCTGCTACACTTCATTCTACTTCATTAAAAACAGTTTGATATCTTTCTTTATTTTCCAATTTTTCTTTTATATATGGAGGTAAAGGAATACTTCATAATTTTTCTAATAATTCTAAAAATTCTATTCATCATTTATTAAATTCTAATATTCTTCATGATTCTGAATTGTCTTTAATTTTTGCTTTCATTATAATATTTTCTTCTGTTGTATCATTTTTAATTGTTGGAAGATAAAAATTTATTTCTTTTCAAGGTTTTAATTTTTTTCATGGAAAAACTAGACAATCCCAAGTATTATCAGATATTTGTTTATGAAGAAAAATTTCAACTATTTTTCAATTTTCTATAGTTCAATGTAATCTAGCATTTATTACTCTAGTTTTATTTATAACTAATACATCATTTTTTCATAACTTATCTATAATATTGAAAAATAATGTTTCTGTTATACTTCAGTTAGACAAATCTAAATTTAATAATCTTGAATGATCTCTTGGTTCTATTGGTTTTTGAGATATTAATTCTATTGGTAATTCATATTCGAAATTTGATAAATTCATTTTTAAATTTTATATTATATTTTTATTATTATATGATTTTTAATTTATAGTCAAAAAAAGTTATTTTTTTCTATAAATGAAATTATATTATCTTGAAAAAATAAAAATAATATATATTATGATGATAGTTTAGAATTAATATTTTATTTAATTATAACTTTTAAATTATGTTAAAAAATAATGATAAGATTTTGTATGATTTAATTCAATTAGAGAGTAAAAGACAAGATGAAGAAATTGAGTTAATTGCTTCAGAAAATTATGTTTCTATGGAAGTTTTAGAAGCAAATTGAAGTATTTTAACTAATAAATATAGTGAGTGATATCCTGGTAAAAGATATTATGCTTGACAAGAATTTATAGATAAAATAGAACAATTAGCTATAGATAGAGCAAAAGAGATATTTTGAGCCGAATATATAAATGTTCAACCATTATCTTGAAGTCCAGCTAATTTAGCAATATATTTATGAGTATTAAATCCTTGAGATAAAGTTTTATGACTTAGTCTTGATCAGGGGGGACATTTAAGTCATTGACATCCTCTTAATTTTTCATGATTATTATATAATATAATTCCATATTTTTTAAATAAAGAAACATGAATTATAGATATGGATGAATTAGAAAAAATAGCTTTAAATGAAAAACCAAAAATGATTATTGCTTGATTTTCAGCATATTCTAGAAATTTAGATTGGAAAAGATTTAGAGAAATTTCTGATAAAATAGGAGCTATTCTTATGGCTGATATATCACATATAGCTTGATTAATTGCTTGATGAGCATTAGAAAATCCTATACCATATTGTGATATAGTTATGACAACTACACATAAAACACTTAGAGGTCCTAGATGAGCAATTATAATGTCTAAAGAAAAATATGCTTCAAATATAGCTAGAGCTGTCTTTCCATGAGTACAATGATGACCACATGAAAATTTAATTGCAGCAAAAGCTGTTGCTTTTAAAGAGGCTTTAGAACCAGAATTTAAAATTTATATTAGACAAGTAATAGACAATGCTAAAGTTTTGTCATCGGAGCTTATAAATATGTGATTTATCATAGTTTCTTGATGAACAGATAATCATTTATTATTAGTAGATGTATATTGAAGTTTTTGAGTTACTTGAAAGGAAGCAGAAATTGCATTAGAAAAAGTATGATTATCAACAAATAAAAACATGATACCATATGATACTAGAAAACCATTAGATCCATCATGAATAAGAATTGGTACACCTGCAGTAACTACAAGATGAATGAAAGAAGTAGAAATGAAAATAATAGCAAAAATTTTTAAAGAGGCTATTATAAATAAAGATGATGAAGTAAAATTAAAAGATTTAAAAAAGGAAATTTTAGATTTATGTAAAAAATTTCCAATTTATAAAAAATAGAAATATTTCTATTAAATTAAACAGTCTAATATTAACATAATATTAGACTGTTTAATTTAATAATGTCTAACATTAAGACAATAATGTCTAATATTAAAAAAAAAAAAATTTGATTATTTTATTAAAATAAGTAAATTATAGACAATTATTTAATAATAAATGTCTATATGTATGATTTAACTAGACAAGAGGTTGCTGATAAATTAAATATATCTACAAGATCAGTAGATAGATATATAAAAGCATGAAAGTTGAGATCTAAAAAGGATTGAAAAGTTGTATATGTCAATAATGATGATATAGAAAATATAATGTGAACATGAGATTATCAACAAGAAATTATAGTTGAAAAAAAAGTTAATAGTAATATACAAGATGATATACAAGAAAAAAAAGTAATTGTAAAAAATAATGAAAATATTAATTGAACTCTTACATCTATATATAAAGATTTAAAAGAAGAAATTCAGAAAAAAGATCAACTTATTCAAACATTAGCTATGAGAGTATGAAAAGCTGAAGAAGTTGCTAAAAATTCAGTTTCTTTGATAGATTTTAAAAAATCCCAATATTTATTAGAAGAATCTAAAGAATATTTGGATAAAGAATTAAATCAATTAATAAAAGAAAAAGAAAAGCTAGAAAAAGATCTTAAATATGAAAAAACTTCTAATATCTTATTGATAATATTTGTTGTAATATTATTAGCTATTGCTTGAACTGTTTGGTATATGCAAATATAGAAATAAATTCTAAATATTTAGAATTTATTTCTATAAAAAAAATTTTTAGTCCTCATAGTTCAATGGATAGAATAACCCCCTCCTAAGGGGTAGATGTAGGTTCGATTCCTGCTGGGGATACCAATTCGAGATAAAAAAATTTTTGATAAATCTAATAACCTGTTTTCCTTTATTTTAAGGGAATAATCATCATTTAAAAAAAGTTCAACCCTTATTTTTTTTAAAATGGTGATTTTTTTTTAAATATCATTACTTTTGCTTATAAAATAGTTATTTCTTAAAAGTTCAACACATTTCACGATTAGGGTATTAATATTTTTGGATCTTCCTTAAATCAGTTAGGTAAAAAATAAAAAGATGTATATAATAACAGGAATATAAAATAAGAAAAAAAATATGTATTTTAAAAAATTAGTTGCAAGGTTTTGTTTTAAAGAGTTAGTTCTTTATTAAAAAATATGTTACAAAATCTTCGTTTTCACTTCGATTTTCTAACATATTTTTTTAATCCACCAAAATTTAGATTATGCCGAAAAGAGTCAAAAAATTGACTTTAGTAATATAATAGTTATAATATATATCAAATTTTTAATTTTTAATAAAAAATAAATGAATAATATAGTAATTTTCAATTGAATAATAAAAGATTGAAAAGAGCCTGAAAATCAAAATGATGTAAAAAATATATTTGAAAAATATATTGAAAGATCAAAAAACGATAGAGAAAATTTTATAACTGATTTATTAAATAATTTTAATGAAGTGTCAGATATATTTTGATGTATAAATATAAATGAAGATATTTTATTAAAATTTATAAACTGAAATAATGAAGAAATAAATTGAGAAGAAAAACTAGCTGTAGAAAAATTTTTACAATTTAGTATAAAATTTTTAGAAATAAAAATAACTAAAATAAATCATATAAATAACATATTAAATTTAAATAAAAATGAATTAAATGATGAAGATTTAGTTTTATTAAGTAATTTTTTAAAAAATAAAAATCTTGATTGAAAAATAAAAAATATAGAAATAACTTTAAAATCAAAAAATGAAAAAAGTTCAGAAAAATTAACCTTAAAAGAAATTATTGAATGAAAAGATATTTTTTGAATATCTGAACATATTAAAACTTTTATAGATAAATTATTAAAAAATGAAGTTTATTTTGAAAAAAATGAAGAAATTGAAAATTTAAATGAAATGAAATTAATTTATAATTTTTCAGAAAATAATGAAAAAAACAATGAATTTAACGAAGATAAGTTAGAAGAAGATAAGTTAGAAAAAAAAGAAGAAGAAAATGAATTTGTTTTTCAATTAGAAGTTGATAATAAAAACAAACTTTTAGATTTAATTTTTAATTTACCACAAGAAAAAAAGATATCTTTTTTTGATTTATTATATGAAATTATAAAGTTAGAATGACTTGATGCACAAAAAAGTAAAATTCCAGCATTAGCATATTATCTATGATGAGAAAATTCTAATAATGTATATCAAGTTTTAGTAAAACTTTATAAAAATAATGGTTATAATTAAAAAAAAAGTTTTTTAGAAAAAATTTATGATAAAATTTTATATTTATTAGAGTGTGTAAATAATAATAAATTAACAGAATCTAATAACTTGGAAAATATTGAACCATCAGGTGATAATATTGAAATTATAGTAGAAAAAAATAATTTAGAAAAAATTGATGAAGAAATAGAAGAAGTAGAACAAAATGAATTTTTAGTTGAAGAAATAAAAAATACTGTAGATAAAGAAGGAACACAACAAGATAATATACAAAAATTAGAAGATGAAAATGAATATATAGAAATTGATTCAAATATATTATTATGAGAAAAAAAATATATGTCTCAAATATCAAATCATAAAATACTTTCAGTTGAGGAAGAAATAAATTTATTCAAAAAAATAAAAGCTTGAAATATACAAGCTAAAAATACTTTAATTGAATGTAATTTACGTATTGTTTTAAAAATTGCTTTTAAATATATGTGAAAATGAGTAGAGCTTGACGATCTTATTCAAGAATGAAATATATCTTTATATACAGCTATAGAAAAATTTGATTTAGAAAAATGAACAAGATTTTCAACTTATGCTACATGGCGGATTAAAAGTTCAATGCAAGAAATGATAGCTAATTATTCATGAGTAATAAATTCATCAATTTATATAGATCAATTAGAAAAAAAATTTTGGTTTAGATTTAATATTTTAAAAGATAATTTATGAAGGAACCCAACTATATCAGAACTTTCAGAAGATTTAGATTTATCTGAAAAAAAGATAAAAAATATATTAAAATCATATATTAGTTATATTGAATTAGATGCACCTTTAGATAGTGAATCAGATTCTACACTTTATGATACTATAGATAGTAATATGATAACCCCTGAAATATCGTTACTAAATGAATATGATACTCAATCTATTGTTTATGCCCTTTCTTGTTTAAATAAAAAAGAAAAAGAAATTATTATTTTAAGATTTTGACTTCTTGATTGAAATAAAACTACACTTCAAGAATTAGGAGATAAATATTGAATTACTCGTGAAAGAATTAGGCAATTAGAGGAAAAGATATTAAAAAAATTAAGTACTATTTTATGAAAAAATACTACAATTCCAAAGCTAGTTATTAATGAATTTGAAAATCCTTATGAATTTGATTATACTCCTATTTTTAAAGAAAATATTATTTGAAATTTTTCATATGAAGAAAAAAATGAAAAAAATAAACTTAATTTAGATAATGTAGTTATTAAAGTAAATCAAACTCAAAAATGAAATATAATTGAAGAAAAAAGTAAAATTGAAATTTTTTTTCAAGAGGAAAAAAATAAACAGGATTTAAAGAATGCTGAAATTGAAGAATTTTATAAACAAAAAGAACTTTTAGAAAAGGAAAATAAAAGTAATGAAATAGAAAAACTTTATACAGAAAAAGAATTAACTTGGCATCAAACTGAAACTATTAATGATAATGTTTCAAATTTTGTAAAAGAGTTAACATATAAAACAAAAAGAGAACAAATTGAGTTTTTTATATATATATCAAACATAATTAAAAATAAACAGTTAGTAAAAAGTAATAATGAATTTTTTATTGATTATAAATCTTTTCCCACACCTCAGATATTATTAAGTTACTTCTTCTTATGATATAATGAAATATCAGAAGTTCTTGTTCAATTATTTAAAGTAAACAGTTTTAAAATATATAAAAAAGATTTACAAAATCTTATTGAAAATAAATTAAGAATTTATTGGAATATATTAGAAGTTTGAAATTATAAGTGTGATATAAATACAAATATTCCTCTTGAAATTAATTGATATTCTAGATTTAAATTTCCTTTTATTGAACAATCAGGCAAAGAATGGGATGAATTTGTAAAAGAAGTAATTGATTATAATAATTGAGTAGAATGAGCATTAAATCCAAATGTTATATTTTCATGCAAAAGGTCTGCTGTACATTGATGACAACCTATTTGATCAGATATAAAAAGAAAAAAAAGTAAATGAAATTTTTCTAAACATTGATTTTAATAAAATAATCATAATTAAATTCTAATTCAGAATCATATTATTTAAGGAATATCTGAAAAACTCAAAAGAATCTTACAAATATCAAATTGTGAGATTTTTTTTAAATTTTTCTAAATTAATGGAGAAAATTTCAAAAATTCAACATGAAATTCTGATATATAGTAAGCTTTTTGCCTACTTTTTGTTGTCTCATCTGGTATATTATTTGATAATGTATCCACTCACAAAAATTCTTGAAAAGCTTAGTCTGTCATATATTGCTTTTTCCATTGCTAAGTCTCACAGATTATAAAAATTTTGTAAAAAATGTATTTTTAATAATAGTTTTAAATCATATTTTGGTCTTCATGTTTTAGCTCCTTTATTATATTTTTCTCATATGATTTTCATAAATACATCATATGGAATTACTTTAGCCATCTGTTCTAAAAACTCTTTTGCTCTTATCTTTTTCTTTCCATTAAATCATAGGCTCATAAAACTATTTTGAAATGTATTTTTCATATATTATTTTATTAGTAAGCTAAAATCTCACTTCTATTATATCTATTTTCTTTATCTTTCATACTATTTTTCTTCTTTTATGTTAAAAACTTAGCTGTTTTTCAGTGTTTCTTTAAGTTCATCAAAAGAAATATAAAAATCATTATTTTTGAACAAGTCTAATTTTTATTTTGTTTCAATTAATCAGTTTAGAGTATTTATTTTTAAAATTTTTTCATCAGTTTTATTTTTTATTTTTAATTCTAATATTCTCGAACCAGAATTACAATTTCATCATAGTTTTATATTTATTCATTCAAATTCTATTGTTCAAGTTAATGTAGATAATAATTCATTTTCTTCTTCTCAAGTAGATTTAAAACATTTAATATTTGATATATAATAACCAGATTGAAAAACAATTCAGTTATTACCATTAAAAATCTCCCAATCAATTCAATTAGATGATAGTTTACTAGTTATTATTGTTCAACTATTATTCATAGAATAATCTATTTTCCATTTTTTAGGAACTTCTAGATCAGTTCATATTCATTTTCATGCTAAAGCATTGTTTCTTATTTCCTCATAATTTATTTTTATACTATTTGTAAATAATTCGAGTTTTTGTTTACTATTTAACCTATTAAAATTTATACTAGACATTCATAAAGCTAAAATGCTTATTATTCATATTCAAACTAATAACTCTATTAATGTAACTGCTTTTTTATTTGCTCATTTTTCAGTTATAGTTTTTCTTATTTTAATAAAAATCATAAAAAAATTTGTAAAAAATTAAAAAATATTTAAAGTACTAACATTAGTTTAATGATAAAAAATTAACTAACAAATTTATTTTATAAATTACCATATATGAAAAGTGTTTTTAAGTTTATGTCAATAGTTGTGTTATTTTTTACATTTGTTTTACAGTCTTTTGCAATCGATGCACCTAATAATTTAAGAATAGATTCTTTTGATAACAATTCTGTTAAATTATCATGGAATAAAGTTAATGATGCATTTATGTATAGTGTATATTATTCAACAAAACCATGAAGTGAAGGTTCTTATTCTTCACAAACTGATATTACCGATATGAATTCTATTGAAATAAAAGATTTAATTCCTTGAACATATTATTTTTCAGTAGTTTCTTTTGATGAATCTTGAAATGAAAGTTCTTATTCAAATGAAATTGTACTTAATATGGAAAAAAATGTTTCTAATATATCACAAAATTCTGATTTTATTTTAAAAAGAATAGATGTTTTAGGATTAAATTTAATAGAGCTTACTTTTTCTTCTCCTTTAGAAAATGTAGAAAATGCTATTAGAGAATTTAAAATAGTTAATAAAAATGATCCTATAGATTCATTTCAAGTAATTAAAACTGAAATAAATCCAGATGATAGTACTAAATTAATACTTACTTTGAATAAAGATACACAAAAATTAAAAGAATATGAAGTTACTATTATTGCTATAAAAAGTGCTTTAGGTAAAAATATTGAATCGGGAATAGATAGTATTGAAGTATTTATTGTAAAAGATATCGATTATTCTAATATAGAAGAAGTAAATCTTGCTAAAGAAATTGAATTAAATGCAGCAGCAGAAATACAAGAAAATACAACTTGAAGTGAATCAGAAAAAGTATTATTGTCTGTAGATGAAAAAGCTACACAACTTCCTACTACTTGACCACAAGCTATAATTCTTATATTATTATCTATAATAATTTGATTTTTTATATTTATTTTTAAAACTAAAAAAGCATAATACAAACATATTATAAATAAAAAAAAAGTAGATATATTGCATTGCAATATATCTACTTTTTTTCTTCCATATCTTCTAATTTCTTTTTTCATTCTATATATGAATAATACCATATAGAAGTCTTAAATACCTCTAATACTGAAGTAAGATATCATAGAGCTAAAATAAATATTATAAATAGTGTAGATAATATAGTTATAGCAACTACTAAAAATATTTTTGTTGTTATTAATCAAATAGCAATAACTATTATTATAGGAAAAAATAAAAAGATTATAAAATTGAATAGTACTCTAAGATTTAAAAAGAACATAAGAAAATATAATTTGGTAGTTGTTTTTATATTTAGTATAGTTATTTTACTAGATATTCATATAGCTTCAAAAACTTTTTTATTTTCTATTACAATAATATATTTAGAATAGGAAAATAGTATATTTATTATTATTCACACTAATAATATTACTAAAAAAACATATACAATATTTATAATATATTCTATTCATAGGAATCTTATAGTAAATAAAAATCAGTTAAGAATACTCATTATTTTAAATTCTGAAAATATATTATTATATTCAAAGACTGGTAAAAATTTATATATTCATTGTCAAAAAGCTTCACTTGATGAAATTTCTTTATTACAATTTTTTAAATGAATATATTTTATTAATCATCATTCAAAAATAGGTGTTAATATTATATAACTTATTAAAAATATTGTTGTAGTAATTAGTATTTCTAATATGTAATCATTTTGAAAAAATCATAGTATTACAACTAAAGCTTCATCCTTTTTTCAAAATAATTCTACATAAGTATATATAGATTGATAAACTAATAATACTGTTAAAAAAATTATAGATAGTAATCATGGAAACATATAGAATCTTTTTATTTTAAAATCATCTTTTGTAATATTCCATGCAGGAATTAAAATTTGTTCTTTTATGAATTTAGTCATTTATTTTTTTAAATAAAAAAGTAAAGAAATCAATTACTCATTTATTTTCAAATTTAATTATCTTTTCTTCTTTAGTATATATTGATTTAAATATTTCTTTTCTATCAGAACCACTAATTAATTTACTTGGAATAACTACATTTTTTATATTTTTATCAATTAGTAAATTAATTTTTGGTGTATATAGTGTTTTTATTATTTGTTCTTTTTTTAGTATATCTAAAACTTTTTCTTTTATTTTATTCGTTTCTTCAGGTGACTTTATTTCTGATTTTAAATCTTCTAATAATATATCTAGACTAGTTTTTTTTATATTACTAAAATTATATCAATTTTTTACTTGACTAGAATGAAAATAAGGAAAAATATTATAATCAAAAAATCAAAGATTAACTCAAGAAAGCACCATATCATAATTATTCTTTTCTGATAAAGTTTCTCTTAAATCAGTAAGTGTTATAGGATTTAATTCTACATTAATTCAAATTTCTAATAATGAATTTTTAATAAATAAAGCAGTAGTTTCCAATTCTTTTTCAGCATTTAAATAGAATAGATTAAGAGTAAATTTTTCTAATTTATCATTATAATAAAATTTAGCATCAATATTACTTATTTTTTCTAACTCTTTTTGATTTTCTAAAATCTTTTTTTCATCAACTTCTTTTTGTATTTTTACAGTTTTTTGATTTTCTAACTCTTTATTATTATTTTGATTTATTATTTCTTTTTCTTGAAGATTTTTTTGTTCATTTTCATATAAAATTTTTATAAATTTCTTTGTTTCAGTATCTAGAGTAGATTTATTTTTATAATAAAGGAAATTTATTTCTTCTTTAAATACCTTAGTTCAATTTTCTACAAAATATATTTTATATCTATTTATTCATTCTTTTAATGATCATATTGATTCTTTTAATCTATAATAAAAATTATTATTACCACTTTTAAAATTTGCTAATTTATAATCATTTATATAAACTTCAGAAATATTTTTACCAGCAATTCATTCAAGTAATACATCATCTTTAGTAATAAAATTATATTTATCTACATAAGTTGGTTTTATTATAAACTTTGATTCTTGTTGAAATTTATCAATACTTAAATCATTATCATTTATAATAATTTCTTTTTTATCCTCTACCTTTTCAACTATATCTGTTTCATTTAGGTTAATAGTTCATGTTGAACTATTAATTATTGGTAAATAGTTTTCAATAATTTTTGCTTTTTTTATATATCATAAATCAGAAATAATTTTTTCAAAGTTTTTATTAGATATTTCATTACTAATATTTGTATCTGTTAAATATGGATTTTTTACAGCTTCAAATTTAGTTTCTCATAATATTTTTATTAAATTTTCATTATTTATTTTTTCTAATATATAATTTCTTAAATTTATATCACTTATATTATTTTGATTGATAAATAAAGATACATATTGTGGTAATTTATATTTATGATTTTCTAATCTAGGAATACTTGTTCAAATTACATTATCTACATCATTAAATATATTTACTGTTTCTTTATTTTGTATTAAACTATTTGTATTTGGAAATATATTTATAACTAATTTAGAAATATTTCATTTATAGAAATATTCATTTATATCTAAAAATATTTTTGTAATTCATATAGTTAAATCAGAAGATATATTTCATATTTTAAATTCTCATGAATATATTTGTCAAGTAGTGGGAAAATTTCAAAATATTATATCTTCTCATAAACCATCTATAGTATCTTTTTTTAATATAGGTTGGAAAAAAATATTCAAAAAATTTACATCTTTTTTCTTATTTTTAAATATAATTACATTATTATTTTTTATTATTTCAGTATCTTGTATAAGAGAAGAAGTTATTTTATTTACTCATGTGTTTTTTAATATTTCATAAGTAGATATAACATCATCACTAGTAATAGCTTCTCAATTTGACCAAAAAATATTATCTTTTAAATAACATTCAATGTTTAATAAATTACTTATATCACATGTCGCTAAATCTCAAACTATTTTATTTTCTTCTAAATCAAATTTTAATAAAGATCTATATAGTAAACTTACTATATATTTATTATTTCAAGTTAATGGTTTAAGTGGATTTAAACTAGGAAAAGCTCATACAAGTCATTCTGATACAGTTCATCATTTTATAGGAATTACTTTCGAATCACTATATACATAAGTGTATGCAAGATGAGTTAAAGAGAGTACGAAAAATAGAATACTTATCAAAAATAAGTATTTTTTTAATTTTATTATTTTATTTTGAATCATAAATAATTTTATTATGTTTTTAAATAACTAAAATGTTTAGAATTTTAAATAACTAAAATGTTTAGAATTTTAAATAACATATAATACTATAGAATTTAGTATAAATAAAATTCATAAAACTATAGTTGTATTGTGAAGAACTTTTTCAGGTCATCTTTTAGTAACCTCTCACATTCATCAACTCATGCTACTAAGATTTAAACTAACATTTTTGTTTTGAACTAATATTACAAATATTAGTAATACACATATAAATATTTCAGCGAATTTTAAAAAGTCTAACATAGATTATTTTTTAGAAATTAATAGTGAGTAAACCATATTCAAAATTGTAAAAATTGCAACAATAATTATAAAATTAATCCACCAATCCAATCAATTTCAATTAATTGTATATGAAACTCAAGGTATTATAAGGATTTTATTTATTATACTATCAAATAGCCATATAATAATTCAATTGATTACAAATGAAACTAATCATAAAAAAACTAAAAATAAAGGTATTGTAAGTATTTTTAAAATCGGTTTAATGGTTGTATTTATAAGTCACAATATAACTCATCATATAATATATACTTGAGGTTCTCATGTAACTATAATTCATGCTTCTACTGTTCAACTTTGATTTGCACCTAAAAAATAAGTCAAAAGATATAATATTAAAGCATTAAATATTATAGAAATAAGTATTTTCATATAGTAAAGTTTATAATTTAAAAAATTGTATAATTTTTTCAGTAAATGTGATTTCTGTTTTTGGTTCTTCTTTTATATATTCATATAAAAATTTATTGATATCATTAAATATTTCATTATTTATTTTTATATCAATAGTTTTAATTCATTTTTTATTTAAATTTAATCTTAAAAAAATAGGATTTTCTGATTTATATACTATTAAATAAGATTCAATAGATGAAAAATTATAAAATGTTCATGATATAATAATTCATTTTTCAGTAATTTGTACTTGTATATTATCTTCAGAATTATTTTCTACAAAATAAACTAAACCAGATATTAATAAAACAATAAAACTTAAACCATATTGTTGAGTAAAAAATCACCAAATACTCAATCATAATACAATAGAAAAAGCTATAATGTACCATAAAGCAGATCTATTTTTTGTATCATCAAACTCCCAAGAATAAATATTTTCTAACATTTTTAAGTATTAATTATGATAAATTACTAATAATAAATTTTATTATAAACCAAGCTAAAGAAGCTATAATAAATCATCAAATAGCCATAATAATGGTATTTTTTCATTTTGTTTTATCTTGTTCCATAGAGCCTAATAATATTTGATATGCTCAAATAATTATAAAAATAACAGCTATAGTTCAAGCTATTGACATAAAAAAATCTATAGCTCATCTTAAAATATTTGGTATATCATCTGTATGAATATCTCATTCTCTTATTGCTTTTTCAGTTTCAGTTCCATCACCTTTAAAATCTCAAAGTATACCTCAATCAGCTAAAACTATTTCTAAAGTTAATATATAAAATAAAGTTGTGAGTAATATTTTTTTCATTAGTTTTGTATTAAATTATATTCAGAAGGATTTTTATTCATTTTTATTAAACTATCTAAGCTAGGATTATAATATTCCGTTAAAAAACTAACTAATTCTTGTTTATTTAATACTTCAGCATTTAATCAAACATTTTCTAATCAGGTTTTTATAGAATTTGATCTTCCTATTAGTCATTTTTTCATTTTATTAAAATTTCTAATTTGAGATCTTATTTTTAATAAATCTTGTCATCAATTTATAGAAAGCCAAAAAGATTTAAAAACTCATATAATATTATCTTCTTTTACACTTTTATTTTCATTTTCATCAAATGGTAAAATTATATAAAATTCTTTTTTCATAATCTGAGCAACTTCTATCAGTTTACGAAGATATTCTATATATTCATATGTTTGATTTTGTAAAAGAGAATTTGTTTGTTTTATTGCTTTATCATTTAATATATTTAAATATGAGTCAATATCAAGTTTTTTAGAACGAACTAATATTTGTATAGGAAAATCAATTGAATTTAAAAATCTCTGAAAACTTATTATAATAGAATCTTGTTCATCTATATTTTTAAGTAAAAAATTTATAGTGCTACATTTCATAATCAATCTAGCACTATCATCTTTCATAACTATTACATTTTCTCTTATTTGTGAAAATGGTAAAAATCTTTGTGTAGAATTATCTGGAGAAACTTTTTTTGTATTTTTTACAGGCATTTATTACTATATTATAATATTAAATTTTATTTAACTTATCATCTAATTCTTTTATCTTATCTATTTTATCTTTAAAATCTATATTTTCATCTTTTTTATTTTCTATGTTAGATATATATCATATATCAATAGGCTGAAAACTATCTATTCATTTCATCCATATTCTACCATTAATATTAGGATTATTTATTTTATATCTTATAGCAGCAAGTATAAATGGTATAAATGTCATTTCTGAAAATTTAAAAATAGCTATCATTAAAAATATTAAAAATATTGATATGGCAATTACAGTGGCAAATTCTGTTCATATACTACTATATAATCAAGAAAAAAGAGAATATCAAATTCAACCACCTGCTATTATTATAGCTAATTGTCTCAAACTAAGTCATAAAACAATAGGATCTTCATTTTCTATTTGAACTGGTATTTTATATTGCATAATATAAATTGGGTTAATAATTGTTACACTATTATATCATTTTTTTATTATTTTTCAAATACTTCTTTCCATATTAATTTTTCTAGATTTTGCATAACAATATATTCATTATCAATTTCATGATCATATCATAATATATGTAATACAGAATGTATAAGTAATTTGTAAAATTCTTTTTCTTCTCAAAGTCAATATTCTTTTCATTGTAATATAATTTTTTCTTCGGACATAACTATTTCTCCAGCTATATCTTCATATTTTAAATTATCAAAATTATCAAAATAATGAAAACTTAAAACATCAGTAGTCTTATTTATATTCCTATAATTTTTATTTAATTTTTTTATACTATTATTATCTAAAAATATTATATTTATAATTCAAATTTGTTTTTTATTTACTGTATCATTTATTTTTTTAAATATAGAATCAATTATTTCTTTATTTATATAAAAATTCGGATTATTACTTAAAAAGTATTTAAACATATTTATTAATTATTAATATTAATAAAATTTTATTTTTTTTTGTAAAAAAATCAATTATTATTAAAATAAGATTATCTATTTTTATAGGTGGCATGTCAATCTAATTTTCCTTACACGATTATAAGTTTTAAATAGTTCTTGGTAATTATTTTAATGAGGGTTTATTCTTTTTGATAAATAATGGGCTATTTATATATATCCTTTTATTAAGGAATACAAACTATTTGACTGACCTTGAAGATGGATAATAAAAAAATACAAAATAAAATTTATAAATTTTATTTTGTATTTTTTTATTAGTAAATATAATATATTATATTTATTTGGTTAATTAATAAAAAAATGATTGAAACTAATGTGAAAATTCCATATGTAAATGAAAATTGTATATGATGTAGTGCTTGTGTTGCAATTTGTGGGGAAGTTTTTGATTTAGATGATGAATGAAAGGCTTTTGTGAAAGATGGTATGGATAGCTCTAATTCTGATTGAATAGATGATGCTATTATGGCTTGTCCAGTAAATGCTATTCATTATAAAAAATAATTTTGACAAAATTATTTTTTATTGATATAATGCCTATGTTTTATTTTATTATTAATTTTTTATTTTATGGAATTACAAAGAAAGAAATTGGGGTTTACATTGATCGAGTTATTAGTAGTAATTACAATTATTGGTATTCTTGCTACATGATC
The DNA here is from genome assembly GCA_002422305.1 of Patescibacteria group bacterium UBA6164. Lineage (GTDB taxonomy): Bacteria > Patescibacteriota > Gracilibacteria > BD1-5 > UBA6164 > UBA6164. The sequence continues at coordinate 22,897 of DIUG01000012.1, forward strand.
AGTTTCGGTATTCACTTCTCAAATACAAAAAGCTAGGGATAGTACTAGATTAACTGATGTTGGTGCTGTTAGGGCTTGATTAGAACAATTTTATCAAGATAATGCAGAATATCCTTATTCATCAAATGTTTGAGATTATGCATTCGGTGGTATTATTATTTATACTCCAAAACTTCCAGAAGATCCTAAATCATGAACTACAAAAGAAAGCTCATCTTTTGAGTATATATATACTGTTAGTCAAGATAGTAATCAAGTAAGTGGTCAGGTTTTCGAAGTTTCTGTTACTTTTGAAAATCAATGAAATACAGATAAAAAAGCATTTGTAGATGGTTGAGATGATCCTTATAGATATGAATTATGATTAGATTTAACTCAAAAAACTAATGTTAAAGGTGTAATTCCTAAAGCAACACTTGCTATGGATTGTGTTACAGAAGATTGATGACCTGCTACTTGTGCAACTTCAGGTACTAGATTATTAATTAAAAATCAATAATTAAAATTTATATAAAACATTATCTAAAAAAAATCAAGCAATTTGCTTGATTTTTTTTTATTCCAATTCTTCAAATAATACCTCCTCTTCAGAAAAGTCAAAAATCTTTACTTTATTTTCTAGTGTTTTATATATTTCTTTTAAATCATTAGTTTTTATTCTAATTGTTTTTGTAGCATTAGCAGGATTAAACATAAAATATTCATATGAAAATATTTCTTTATCTATAAATATTTGTATACCTTTATTTGTGAAACCAAAAGGTGGAATAGATCATATAACTCAATTTATTTCATTTTTTATTTCATCAGATGTTGCAAATCTAATATCTTTTGTACCAAATTCTTTTTTAAATTTTCTAGCTTTTAAATCTTTATCTCAAATAGTTGTAACTAAATAAAATTTTCACTTAGCATGAAATATTATATTTTTACTTCATATTCAATCAAATCAGGCTTCTTCTCTAAACTTTTTTGAATCATCACAACTTTTTGATTCTTCATGATCTAATTCTTCGTATTTTATTTTTAATTTTTTAAGTTTTTCTATTATATTATTGTACATAATTATTTTTTATTGCATATAAAATATACTCTTTCACTTTTAGTTGATATTTCATTATAATGATAATCAATTATTTTAAGTACATTAAATCATTGATTAATTAGTTCTTTTTTTATTTTATTTATAGGGAAGCTTATTTCTTTTACTATCTCTTGAATTAGATCATATTTTCAATCTTCAGTTTTTTTGAATATTTTAATTAACCATTCATAAATTCAATCTTTTTTAAACATTTCTAGACAAACTGTATCATTATTAAAATTATAAAATTGAGCAAAATCACGAGTTATATTTTCAAATTCAAAAATTGTATTTATGTCAAAAATAAATAATCAATCTTTTTCTAAATGATTATTTGAAATTTTAAAAAAATCTTGCCATTGTTTCCATTTAGTTAAATGACAAATAGAATTATAATTACATAAAATTACATCAAAAGTTTTTCATAAATCAAAATTAGTCATATCAGCTAATACTAAATTTTTTATATCTATATTTTTTTCAGCTTTTTTTAACATATTTTTATTTATATCTAAACCTATAACTTCATATCAAGATTTTATTAATTCTTTTGCTATTAATCCAGTTCAGCAAGCAGTTTCAAGAATAGTTTTTGTAAATGGTTTATATTGTTTTATACAATCATTTACTAAAAAATCTACTTCATCTTCTATAGGATTATTTATATTTCTAACTATTTCATCATAATAATCTAAAAATACATTGTATGTTTTCATTTTATTTTATATTAATTTCAAACGAGTTTAATGATGATAATTTATTCATTTTTTTATACAAATTATTCTATATATTTGTTCATATATCATCATTATAGCTTGTATATGAGGAAAAGTCATAGGAGAAAAAGAAACTTTTAAATCTATATTATTTTTTAATATTTCATAATCTACTCAATAAGATCAACCAATAATAAAAATAATATTTGAATATTGCATTTGTTTTTGTTCTATTAATTCAGAAAATTCTATCGTAGATAATTGTTTAGAGTTTATGTATAAAAGTACTTTATATCACTTTTCTTTTTCTAAAATTTTAAGTAATTCTTTTGTTTCTTCATCTACTATTTCTTTATTTTCTTTCCTTTTTGAGGGTTTCAATTTTACAAAATCTACTTGTTTACCAAGTCTTTTTTGAAATTCTTTTATGGGTTCATTATAATGCTTAAATGAATCTACAAAACTTATTATTTTTATCATAATTAAAATTTAACTAATTCTGTTTTTTCACCTTTTAAAGTAAGTTCAAAACCTCATAATTCAACAGTCTTTGGAGATATTACAACTCTATTTGGTATTCAAAAAAGTTCACAATCTCAAGCCTTTTGTCAAAAACCAATTTTTTTAGACATTCTATCATCAAGTATTACAGTTTTTCATTTTAATTCTAGTTTTTCACCTATTTCATTTGCTTTTTCTAAATTTTCTTCACCTATTACTATTATATAATAATCAGCAGGAGCAATATTTTTCGGCCAATCTATACCTTTTTCAGTCATATTATACTCAGCTATAACTCACATAAGTCTAGAAATACCTATACCATAACATCACATTAAAACATCTTGCTCATGATTATTTTCATCAAGCATTTTTACTCAAAATGGTTTTGAAAATTTAGTTTCAAGTGGAAATATATTTCATACTTCTGATGCTTGTTCTATTCTATGATTTTTATCTCAACAATTTGTACATACAAATCAATTTTCTAAATCAACTACTTCTTTATTATGAGAAGTATTACATTTATCACAAATATAAATATCATCTTCTCAAATAGGAAGTACCACTTGAAATTCATGTGAATATTTATCTGTAAATACTCAACCATCCGCAAGAGTAATATATGTATCTTGTAAAAGACCTAGTCTATCAAATATTTTCATATATACTTTTTTCATTCATTCGTAATAATCTTCAAATTCATCATTTGTTAAGTGAAAAGAATAAGCATCTTTCATTAGAAATTCTCTACCTCTTAAAAGTCCAGATTTAGCTCTTTTTTCATTTCTATATTTAGTTTGTATTTGATATACACAAGCTCAAGAATCTTTGTATGAATTTATAAATTCACTCATTAATGGAACTACAATTTCTTCATGAGTAGGATTAAGTCTATAAAATTTATCACCATATGTAGGCACTTTAAAATATTCTTCTATATCTTGTCTACCTGTTTTTTCCCAAACATCCATAGGGGAAAGTCATGACATAAGTATTTCAGATGCTCAATAAATATCCATTTCTTCTCTTACTATATTTTCTATTTTTCTAAGTACTTTTAATCAAAGAGTAGTATAGTTATATACTCAAGCCATTGTTTGTCTAATAAATCATGATTGTAATAATATTCATGTAGAAATATTATCACTTATTTTTGGTCTAGATTTAAGAGTCTTAATTGGAAAATTAGATAATTTTATCATGTATTTTATTTAAAAATTAATATTTTATATATTAAAGTTATTTAAATAAAAGTAAAGAAAAAGAGCCAAAAAATTAATCTATAATTTCTTATAATTATAGATTAATAATATTATTAATTTCTTTTCTTGCATTTTCTAGCTCTAAAACAAGAGTATTCCATTTATTTCATTCCGAATTATCTATTTCATTATTTATTGTTTGAATATCATCTTCTCATATAGTTTTGGTCATATTTTTATTTATTAAATAAATAATTTATGAATAAATATTAACATAATAATAATTTATTAGCAAATATTTTTTATATTTTTTTTTGACTTTTTGAAATTATATTTTAAAATCTTTTTTACCTACTCCTTTTAAAAATATTTATTTTATAAAAATGTGAGTATGGTAGAAGTAACCTAACTTTTCGGAGATAATGTTATGTGTTATACAGCTAAGTTGCCAGAAATAAAAAGAATGAGAAAACTTTCTCAAAATTTCGAGATTTTTTTTACCTTTTATTTAGATACCATAAATAAAGTAAAAGAAAATAATAGTCCAAGCTTGAAAAAATCAAAGCTACAAATGAAGGACTTTATTTTCAAAGAAATTAAAAAATTTCGAGAAAATTCTCAAGAATGGAGTAACGAAGCAGAAGGTGTTAAATTAAATTAACACATTTTTTTAAACAAGACTCTTTATATAATATAAAGAGTCTTTTTTTGTTTATTTTCTAGAGTTTCTTTTATGGAATGATGAGAAGCAAAATTTGCAAAAATCAAGAAATTAGATACAATAAAACATATTTAAAATTAATCAAGAAATTATGAAAAGAATAGTAATATGAACACAAGATTATAAACAATTTATATTAACAAAATGATATTATGTAGATAAAACAAAAACTATGTATGATTTACTTACTTCAAGTAATAGATATTATTTTCTATCTCGTCCAAGAAGATTTTGAAAAAGCTTGACATTATCAGGTATGAAGTATTTGTATTTATGAGAAAAGGACTTATTTAAAAATACATATATAT
>DIUG01000072.1 GCA_002422305.1 Patescibacteria group bacterium UBA6164
TATATATAACAATTATTATTCTTGATCTTTATTACTAAATTATACTTTAGAAGAAGAAATGAAAGGTAATTGATTTACAAAAATTATATTTACTAGAAATTGATGAAATCATTCTGAAGATAAAACTTATAATATCATTTATAATTCTAATCTAACACCTTGAGAAAAAAATTTAAGTTTAGACTTAAATGAAATATGACTTGTTTCTTGAACAAATTATGAAGTAAAAATAATATGAGAAGATATTTCTTGAAATAAATCTTTTTCATCACCTATAAATATAAAATTTGATAATAAATGACCTTATGCACCTATTTTAGTAAATCTTCCTTGATGAAGTTCAATTCAAACACCTACTTTATTTTGGAATAATTCTATAGATGATGATTGAAATTGATCTTGAGTTAAAGACTATAAATTAAATATTTATTCTTGAAGTGATTGTTCTTGAATTATAGTACAATCTTTTACATGAATAACTACAACTTCTCAAACTACATCTATTCTTTCAAATGGAAATTATTCTTGGAATGTTTTCGCTAGAGATAATCTATTAAATATTTGAAATACTTCTATTTGTGATAATTTTTTTATAGATACAACTATTCCTTGAATATCTAATCAAAAAATTACTAATACTTCTTATAACAACTCTACAAGTTATACTAAAAACTGAGATACAGTAGAAATAACAGCTAATCTAACAAATACAAATATATCTAATATAAAAGCGAATTTATCTGCTATTACTTGAAATCCATATAATAATGAAGTCTCATGTAATTCTCCTAGCTCTTGAATTACTTGTACATTTGATTGAAATAATTTAAAATATATTTTAAATGTTTGAGTTAATTGAAATACTTGAACTTTAGTAAAACAAGCAAAACTTATTATATCAAATGCTTCTTGATTAAATACTATTGAAAAACTTTTATCTATAAATGTAGATAATGTTAGTCCTACAATTTGAAATATAACTTCACCTATTTGAATAATTTGATGAAATTCAAATAATATAACATGGTCTTGAATTAGTGATGAAAATTTAGAAAATATAAAAATTGAGTATTCTTGAAATTGATGACTTAATTATTCTCAACTTTACTTTTGAAATAATAATTGAAATTATATTTGGGATACTTCATCTTTGAGTGCATCCCTTAATTATAAAATAAAAATAACAGCAACTGATAAAGCTTGAAATACAAGTATAACTGAAAGTTGAATATTTATATTTGATGATGATGATCCTATTATACAAGACTGAACTATTACTTATCCTATATCAAATCAATATATAAAATGAAATAGTATAGAAAATATAACATGGAATAATTTAAACATTACTGATATCTGATGATTAGATATAAATCCTATATCTTTATATTATTCTTCTGATGATTGAAATACATATAATTTAATAGCTTCTTCTTTACCTAATAATTGAATTTATATTTGGAATACTCCAAATATAAATTCAACAAATATAAAATTAAAAATAGTAGCTAAAGATAAAGTATGACATACTTCTGAATATGTTACAAATTATAATTTTAAAATAGATAGTATATTACCTGTATTAAATTTAGATATAGGTACACCAACAAATAATTCTTATATAAATGAAAGTTGATTTGATTTAATTTGAAGCACAAGTGATTCTAATCTTGATAAAATAGAATATACTTTTAAAAGATTAAGTGATAATAAATATTGGGATTGATCTAATTATGTTTGATTAGTTACATGGAATAATATAGAAAATAATATTACAACTACAGATTATAATTTCAATTTAACATTATTACCTAATATTTCAAATTGAGAAAATTATGAATTAATAGTGAAATCTAGTGATAAAGCTTGAAATGAAAATATTTTATCTGCTAGAAATTATACTGCAGATACAATAAATCCTACATTAAATGTTTTAAATTGAAATTTATGATATTTTTCTTGAAATATAAATATAATTTGAACTTCAAATGATAATTTAGCTTGAGTTTCATCAGTTAAAATATCTATAAAAAAATGAGATTCTTATTGGAATTGAAATTCTTGGACCTTATCTGAAACTATTTTAGCAGTAAACTCAGTAGATAATTATAACAATTGGAATTATGATTTTTCTAATAGTTTAATTGATGAAGATTGACAAAAATATGATTTTAAAGTATTTGCTTATGATAAAACCTATAAAGTAAATAATAGTTCAAATTATTCATTTAGTTTAATTTTAGATAAAACTCCTCCTACAATAGATTCAAATATTTTTACATTTAACACTTTAAATAAATATCATTGATGAAATGTTTTAAATATAACATGGGATACTTCTTGATTTTATGATGAATTATCTTGATTAGCTGAAAACCCTATAATTTTAGAATTTTTTGATTGAAATTCTTGGAGTGAAATAGCCGATAATTTAGTTAATAATTGAAGTTATGATTATATATTACCTTTAGTTGATACATCTATTTGAAAAATAAGAATTAAAGTAATTGATAAATTATGAAATTCATCTAATTATGTTTTATCTAATTCTTTTTTCATTGATAGTACTGACCCTACAATAATTTTAGTAGAAACAAAATGAGATACTTTATGATGAATAAATTGATTTATTGTAGAATTTAGTGAAGAAATATTAAATGCTTGAAATTTAAATATAAATTCTATATTTTCTGTTTCTGATTGAATAATATTAAATTCATCTTATTTAAATACTATTGTTAATAATAAAACAATAATTGAATTACAATTTACTTCATCTATAGATTGAACTTCTTTTACTCCTACACTAAATTATAATTGAAATATTATTTCTGATTTAGCTTGAAGAAAATTAGCTTCTGGATCAATAATATCAATTGATAAAGCAGAACCTAGAATTATTAATTCTGAAATATTTGATACAAATTGAAATGGGAAATTTGATAAAATTGAAGTTACATTTTCTGAAAATCTTTCTTTAACAAATGATGATAGTGTATTTTCATTAAATAATACTTTAGTTTGAATGAATATATCTAGTGTTTCTATTGTTGATAATAAGGCTAATATAATTATTTCAGAAAGTATAGATTATAATACAGACAGTTCTTGAATAACTTTAAATTTTAATTCAAATTGAAATTGGAAAGATTTACTTAATAATCAAGCATGAAGTATTTGAATTCCAAATCTTTTAATTGATAAAGCAAAACCAGTTTTAATTTCTGCAAATTTAAATGATAATAATCAAGATTATATTTGAGATAATATAGAATTATCTTTTTCTGAAAAAATATTTTGAGATATTTCTTGAATAAGCATTAGTTCTTGAGCTATAAATACATATCAATTAACTTGAAATATACTTAATTTAAGTATTAGTTGAATTAATTGAACTGATCCAAATATATTTTTAGATTATATAAATTGAAATATAGAAGATATTAATTGAAATACTCTTTCTTTAATAAATAATAAATCTATTTTTGAAAAAATTTCACCTAAAATATTATTAAAAGAAACTATTGATTCAAATAATAATTGAAAAATAGATAACATAAGAATAATATTTAGTGAAAACTTAAATTGAAATTTATCTGATTTAAACATAGATGTAAATTGATATACAGTTAATAATTTTATTATGGATTGAGATAATTCAATCTTAATTAATTTAAATGAAAAATTATTAGCAGATACTAATTCTACACCTATAGTAAAAATATTATCAAATAATCTATTAGGAGATATAAATAATAATCCTTTAATAGCAGATATAAATTGAAGTTTAGCAGTTGATAAAGTTTGACCGATAATTACTTTAGCAAGGTTTGATGAATTAAATAATGAATTAAATTTAACATTTTCTGAAGAAGTTGGGGGTTCTTTAAATAATTCTTCTTTTATTCTTTCTTGATCTAATTCTAATATAACTAATGTAGAATTTATTAATTGAAGCAAAACAGCAATATTAACATTGGATTGAAATTGAATAATTTATTGAATTTCTAAAATATCATTTTTAGAAAATACAGTTTGAGATCTTTTATGAAATAAACAAAGTTCTACTTATTTTAACAATATTTTAGGTTCAATTTTGATAAATGAAATTATGTTTTCATGAGATCTACAATATATAGAATTAAAAAATATCTCTTCTACATCTATTGATATATCAAATTGGATAATAGAAAATGCTTTATGAAATTGAAATAATTACATTATACCTTCTAATCAAGAAATAGAAGCTTGATGATACTATTTAATATCTACAAATGATAATTATTTTTCTTGAATAAATTCTAATCAAATAGTAGATTTAAATATTTCTAATAATTTAATTTTAAAAAATGAAAATAATATAATTATTGATAAATGATTATATCAAACTTCTGAATATAATACTTCTATAGAAAGATTAGAAAATTGTTTTGATAACTTAGATTCTAGTTGTTGGTATAAAGCTATAGTTAATAATTGATTTAATTCATCTAATTATTTCTGAACACCTAAATCATTAAATATTTATGATAATATAAATCCTATTTTAAGTACAAATATAATTGATAATTTATTACTACCTACTTGATATTATTCTATAAATTATATGTATTCTGATAATATAGAAATAAATACTTGAAGTATAGATTTTAGTTTAGAAAAATGGAATTGATTAAATTGGGTAAGTAGTACATGATATAATATATGAAATATAAGTTTATCTTGATTTGAATTAGATATAAATTGATTAGAATATTGAAAATATAAAGCCACTTTTTCTATTTGAGATACTTCAAATAATATTTCTATAATTAGTAATATATTTTATGTAGATAATTTTAGTATAAGTATAGATAATAATAATATTAATTTATGAATACTAAGTCCTTTAAAATTAAAAATGTCTGAAGATTATGTAAATGTTGAAATTAAAACTATATGAGCTTGATTTAATTTATTACATTCATATGAAAATTCTGATATTTTAGATTGGGAAGGGGATATATGATATTGAGCTTGTGAATGAGAATTTTGTAGTAATTTAGAAAATTATAAATCTAAAAATATAGTAAATCAATCTTGAGAAATACAAACTACTTGAAACTTAAAAACTTATAATTATAAAATAAAATATTGAGCTCTTATAGATTCTATACAAAAAGCCTGAATTTATAATATAATTAATAAATATGAAATATCATTAAATTATTAAAAATGATTTCTGTAAAATACAGAAATCATTTTTTTTAATTATTCATTAATATTTATTAATTATTTTTTCAAAATAGTAAAAAAGGTATAATAGTTAAACTATTATACCTTTTTATAAACACTCCTTTTTTATTGTCCTTTTCTCATTTGTACAGCTGGCTCATCCCCGCCGAACCTAAATTTTTCAATTGTTAAATTATACTTATCCCCCAACTGGTCATAAATGACTACTTGAGAGAAAAATCCGTTACTTTCGTAAGGTTGGTAGAACTCAAGTCTACTCTTGAGTATATTGTTTTTAGATGTTTGTTCAACACCCAAAACAATTAGCTTCCTTGCAATCATACCCAATTCGTAATCTGAAAACTCTTGAAAGTATAACAAACTTCTTACACTATCAATAAAATCATTTGTAATGATTTCAGAATTAGTGTTTTTCCCACACAAATCTAAAAGATTTGAGATTTCATCACACACCACTGGAGGTGGTGGAGAAGGAGGTTCTTTCGGTTCTGGATAAGAAAGAGCCATTACTTGTTGTGAAACAACAAGTGAAAGAGTTATTATTAGAATTAATTTATTCATTACTTTACTCCAAATTGAAAAAGAAAAAATTATCTTAAATACTTATATAAAATATTTAAGAAGTAAATTATATGTAATAATTATTATATGTCAAATATTTTATATAAAATACTTTTGCAAAATAGCAACTTATTAATAAAATAGCTTATTATTAATAAGTTAAAAAATAAATGACTGATAAAAAAATACCTAAGAAACCTGTTTTAAATAAAAAGAATAGTAATTTAAAAGCAATATTAACACTTTTAGCTATATCTTTAATTATAACTCTTTTACTGCCTTATATAAAAGAAAAAGAAACTTTTAAAGATACTAATATAGCATTAAATCAATTAGAACAAAAATATTTAAAATGAGAATATAGTGAGATAATTATAGATTGAAATAAAGCCATTGCTACCCTAAGTTGAAGTGAAATTATAGATTGATGAAAAACAAAAATTGCTAGAGATATAGTTACTCTTCCAAAAAATGATTCTTTAAAAGATTTATGAATATATAGTTCAAATATCAATACTTTAATTATAGTAAAAGATAAAACAAGTGAAGATTTTTGGAGTGATATGTTACCAACTATTATATCGTTTATATTATTTATAGTAATATGATTAGTTTTAATATCTAGAATGTGATGAGTTGCGAATAATGCAATGACTTTTTGAAAATCTAGAGCTAAATTATATGATAAAGATAAAGATAAAGTTCTATTTAAAGATGTAGCATGAGCAGAAGAAGAAAAAGAAGAATTATGAGAAATAGTACAGTTTTTAAAAAATCCTAAAAAATTTAGAGATATTTGAGCAAAAATACCTAAATGAACTTTACTTGTATGACCTCCTGGTACTGGTAAAACAATGTTAGCAAGAGCTGTTGCTTGAGAAAGCAATGTACCATTTTTAAGTATTTCTGGTTCTGAATTTGTAGAAATGTTTGTATGAGTTTGAGCCTCAAGAGTAAGAGATTTATTTGAAAATGCTAAAAAAATTGCTCCAGCTATAATATTTATAGATGAAATAGATGCTATAGGTAAAAAAAGATGACCTGGTACTGGTTGATGACATGATGAAAGAGAACAAACTTTAAATCAAATACTTACTGAAATGGATGGTTTCAATAATGAAACAAATGTAATAGTAATGTGAGCTACAAATAGAGCCGATGTTCTAGATAAAGCACTTTTAAGACCTGGTAGATTTGATAGAAAAATTACAGTAAATCTTCCAAATATAGCAGATAGGGAAGAAATATTAAAAATACATGCTACTACTAGAAAAGTTGAAAATAATATAGATTTTAAATCATTAGCTTCAAAAACTGTATGATTTGCAGGTGCAGATTTAGGTAATTTGATAAATGAAGCGGCAATTATTTCCGCTAGAAATAATGAAAAAACAATTAATAATAAAAGAATAACTGAAGCTTTTGAAAGATTGGTAATGTGATTAAGAAAAAAATCTCAAGTAATGAATGAACAAGAAAAGAAAATTACAGCTTATCATGAAGTATGACATGCTTTAGTTTGAAAATTATTACCAAATACAGATCCTGTGCATAAAGTCTCTATTGTGTCTAGATGATGAGCACTTTGAGTAACTTGGTTTTTACCTGAAAGAGATACATTACTTGTATCTAAAGCTAAATATATAGATGAATTGGCAACTCTTTATTGATGAAGAGCAGCTGAAGAAATATTTTTTTGAAAAGAAAATATTACAACTTGAGCTTCAAATGATATAGAAAAAGCTACACATATTGCTCGTGAAATGGTTATGAGATATGGTATGTATGATGAAATAGGTAGAGAAAATTTTGCTTGAAATAGAAATGAATGAAATCATTTATGAACTTCAGAAAATAAATATATTTCAGAAAAAGCTCATGAAAAAATAGATGCAAAAGTAAAAGAAATTTTAGATAATGCTTATAAAACAGCTATTGAATTAATTACAAAAAATAAAGATTTGCATGAAAATATTACAAAAGAATTATTAAAAAAAGAAGAATTATCAGAAGAACAATTCAATATTTTCTTCAAATAAAAAAAATCTAGTAAACTTTACTAGATTTTTTTTATTTTTATATATAATAGTACTATTATATATTTAAAAATAAAAAAATGCACGAAATTATAAATACTATAGTTAATTTTTCTTCTGATCTATGATATACTTGAATTTTTATTATGATGGTCATTGAGTCTAGTTTTATACCATTCCCATCAGAAATAGCAATGATACCAGCTTGATATTTATCTAGTATATGAAAAATGAATTTTAGTATAGCATTAATAGTTTGAACTTTTTGAGCTATTATATGAGCTAGTATAAATTATATCTTATGATACTATTTATGAGATAAAACAATAAATAAACTTATTAAAAAATATTGAAAATATTTTTTAATAACAAAACAACACTATGAAACAACTGAAAAATATTTTGAAAAACATTGAAGTATAACTACTTTTTTAGCTAGATTTATAACAGTTGTAAGACAATTAATAAGTCTTCCTGCTTGAGTATTTAAAATGAATTTTGCTAAATTTTTCTTTTATACATGATTATGAGCTTGATTATGGAATTTAATATTAATGACAATTTGATATATAGCTTGAGAAAATAAAGAATTAATAGCAGAATATTCTTATGAAATATTAATAGGATCTGTATTTTTTATTTTAATAATAGCAAATATTTATTATTATCTATACAAAAAAAAATATGGAAAAATTTAGAACAATATTCATTTGAGATGTTCAATGATGTTATGAAGAATTAAAATTATTAATAAAAAAATTAAAACTTAAAAAAAATGATAAAGTTTATTTTGTTTGAGATTTAATCAATAAATGACCTAAAAGTTATAAAGTAATAAAATATTTATATAAAAATAAGAATAGATTTTTTTCTGTAAAATGAAATCATGAGCTAAATTTTTTAAACTGGTTAAAATGAAATAAATATTCTGATGATAAACAATTTAAAAAAATACAAAAAAAAGTAGATGAAAAAAAAACAGATTTTTTGATAAAATATTTAGAAAAATTACCTTTATATATTGAAGAGGATAATTTTATACTAATACATTGATGATTAATTCCTAATAAAAAATTGGAAGAACATAATGAAGAAGAAATTACAAATATAAGAGATTATAACTGAAAACCTTGGTATAAATATTATAAATGAAATAAAATTATAATATATTGACATTGGGCTGAAGAATGATTAAATATAAAAGAAAGAACTAAATGATTAGATTCATGATGTGTATATTGAAAAGCATTAACAGCATATATATTAGAAACTTGAGAAATAATTCAACAAAATTCTCTTGATTGTTATGTGAATATTTATGAAACAAAAAACAAATTATTTAAAAAAGTAAAAAATATATTAAATAAAAAAATATGAAAATAAAAGAATTAATTAGTTTTCAAAATCATAAAATAGCTATTTTATGATTTTGAAAAGAAGGGAAGTCTACTCTTTTTTTTCTTTTAAAATTATGATTATCAAATATAAGCATATTAGATAAAAATAAAAATATAGAACAAATAGAGTGAATAAAATATATTATTTGAGAAAAATATTTATGTAATTTAGATGAATATAAAATTATTTTTAAAACAGCTTGAATATCACCATATACAAAAGAATTAGATAAATATAAAGATAAATTAATAACTCAAAGTCAATTATTTTTTGACAATTATAAGTGAAAAGTTATATGAATTACTTGAACAAAATGAAAATCTACTATATCAACATTAACATATGAAATATTAAAAAAAATATGATATAATGTTAAATTGGTAGGAAATATAGGTAATCCCGTATTAGATGAAATAAATATTTTGAACAATGAAAAATATGACTATATAATATATGAATTATCTAGTTATATGCTAGAATGAATGAACCCCAAATTATATATATGAGTATTAAATAATATCTATAATTGTCATATAGAATGGCATAAATGAAGAGAAAATTATGAAAAAGCTAAATATTGAATTATTAAAAATGCTGAATATAAACTAATTAATTATGAATTAAATAATGAAATTTTTACTAATAATTGAGCTATATATTTTTGAGACTCTTGAAAATATTCTTATAAAAATTGATTGTTCTATAATTATGAACAATCAATTTTAGATGATTATGATATAGCATTAAAATGAGAACATAATAAAAGAAATATAAGTGCTGTATTATGAATAATTGATATAATTAATTCTAATGATATTTCTAAAAACATAGAAAAAATAAAAGAGATTCTTAGTAGTTTTTCTGGCTTACCACATAGATTAGAGAATATTTGAACTTATAATTGAATAACATTTATAGATGATGGTATAGCAGTTACACCTGAAGCAACAATTGCTGCTATAGAAACATATAAACAAAATATTTGAACAATTATATTATGATGACAAGATTGAAATTATGATTATATAAAACTAGTAAATATATTACAAAAATATAATATAGAAAATATAGTATTATTTCCAGATACATGAGAAAAAATATTTTGAAATCTATCAGAATATAATTATGAAAATGAATTTATTTTAAAATGAACTTTTAATCCAAAAATTTTAAAAACAAAATCAATGAAATCAGCAGTAAGTTTTGCATATAAAAATACATCTAAATGAAAAATTTGTTTATTATCTAATGCAGCACCAAGTTATAATTTATGGTCGGGTTTTATTGAAAAATGATTAGAATATCAATTTGAAATAAAAAATTATTTAAATAAAAAATAATTTTAGATGATTTCATAAGCAAAAAGATATAAAACTGCTTAAAATGCAAAATTTTCATTTTATATCATATATTAGCTTTAGAAAGCCAACTATTTTTTATACTAATATTACTCAAGTTATAAAGTAATTTTAGTATGATTTAAAATCATTAACTTTTTCAAAAACATTGTAAAAATAGTATATAAAAGATATATATTTTATTTTACAATGTTTTTTTATTATTATAAATATATAATAATAATCTATTATTTAGAAGTAATGAGAAACTAATAAAATATAAAGGGGAGTAGTTTTATTAGTTTAATAATAGTTAACATAATGTAACTTATGTTAACTATTATTTCTTTGAATTACTATGTATAGCGAATTTATAAAATAAAATAATTAATTATTTTATTTTTAAACATAATTAATTATAATGTATAATATTATAAATTTAAAAATATATGAAAAAAAATAAAAAATGATTTTCTTTAATTGAAGTAGTTATTGCTACTTCAATTATTTCTATATCAGTTTTTTGAGTATATAAATTAATATGAGAAAATACTAAAATAATTAATTATTCTTATTATTATACTCAAGCACATAATTTATTCCCCACAACTCAAGAATGTATAAATAATATATGATTTGAAAAGTTTGATAAATGAATATGAAATGAATATTATTTTAATTTTTGAAATACTTTAAATAAATGTAATACTTGAGCTTTAAACGAAAAAATCTTAATAGATAATATAGAATATAATATAAAATGAGTAATAAACAATTTTTGAACTGGCTACATAGATTGGAATATTTTTATTGAAAATGAACAAATTAAAACATTATCTTGAAAATATATACAACTAAATAAATAAAAGAAATACTGCAGTATTTCTTTTATTTATTTAGTTGTATTGTATATTATATAATAAGAGTTAATTCCCTTTTCTCAGATATAGTCATATACCCTACATATTTCATAAAATTTATTTTCTCCATATTAGTTAATTCATTTGAATTAGATATTTTATCCAAAACAAATGGATCAATTTTTATTTTACTTTTTTTCATATTTTTTTATATTATAACTATAATATTTATTATTAGGAGTTTAAAAAAGTTTTTAGCTCCTCGAAAATAATTTAAGTATACAAATATATTATTACATAAAAATATACTATTGTCAAATAATTACTTTACTTTTTATTAATTTAATTTAAAATATGATTATATTATGAATAGATCCTTGAACTACTACGACTGGTTTTGCTGTAATTAAAAAGGAAAGTAACCATTTTACACTAATAGATTATTGAATATTATCTACTACACCAAATATAGAACTAATTTATAAAATATTAGAAATTTGAACAGATATAAAAACTATTCTTAAAAAATTTAATCCTAAAATAGTTGTTATAGAAAAACTTTTTTTTCAAACAAATCTAAAAACATGAATAGATGTAGCACAAGCAAGATGAGTAATTTTATATGAAATAATAAAAAAAGATATAAAAATATTAGAATATACTCCTCTACAAATTAAAAAAGCTATTACTTGAAATGGTAAGGCTAATAAATTACAATTACAAAATGCCATAAAAATGATTTTTAAACTTGATACTATACCAAAGCCAGATGATGCAGCTGATGCTATATGATTAGCTTATATGTGATGATTAAATTATAATGCACTTTTTTCAAATATACAAAAGAAATAACAAAAATATATTATTAAATATAATATAAAAAAAATATTATTTTTTCCTAATTTTTAATAAAAATAATATTTTTTTTATATTTTATAATTTTTTATTTGCAAATTATATAACTAATATGTTATTATATAATTATATTTAATTATTAATAAATTTATGTTATGTTTAAAATAATAGAAAATTATAAAAATCTTTTTAGTTTATGTATTAAAAATGAGTTAGATAATATTCAAAATAGTCCTTCTAAATCTAAAGAATCTACTTATGATTTAATAAATAGAATAAAAAATGATTGAAAAATAAATGAAAAAGATTTACAAGACTTATTAAGTTTAGAAGAAGAATTAAAAAATGGAGAAGATGAAGTTATTAAATCTACTAAAGAAATACTTAGAGTAGCTTATTATAAAACATTATCTAAATGATTTGAAGTAAAAAATGAAGATTGATATAAAGTATTATTAATGTTAATAGAAATAGTTGATGAAAATATTAAAATGCCAGAATATTCTACTTTTGAAAATCTAAAAAAAGGTCATTATGACGAATTAAAATCATCAATGAAAAAATTAAAACTTGAAAAAGAAGATAAAGTTTATTTTGATAGTTTTACGATTGTGTATGATAAATGAAAAATAAAAGTTTATTGTGATAAAAATTTAAATATGTGAAATAATTGAGTACTTGTTTGAATAATAGAAAATTGAAATTTTAAATATGATTCTTTTTGAATATTTGACCCTATATGAAATACTGTATTAAATGATAATGATTTTTATATTAGAAACAAAACATTAAAAATTAATTCATCACAAATAGAAAAGAAAATAGAGTCATCAATTGAATTTAGTGATGATGCTTCATCTAATTTAAAACTATTAAAAAATATTATATCTGATTGAGAAATTACTATTGATGAAATAAAAAAAATATCACCTAATATAAATAAAATTAAAGAAAGTGGGGCAATAGATTGATTAATACAGATTGCTAATTCTGTAGATAAAAATTGATTTGAAGCTAAAGATGAAAAATCTTATAATATTTTTAAAAAATTTTTAGATAATTTTAGAGAGTATAGTTTAATTACCTGGGAAGAACAAATATGATTTATAAAGGAAAATTTAGGTAGTGAAAATTTTAATATTTCTAATGTTCATTGAGTATTTATAAATTCAAATATTATTAAAATAAAATATAGTAAATCATGAGAAAATAATATATTAATTATTAAAAATTCAGGTAAATGAGAATGGAAAAAAGAATATGATAATAGTACTTTTTCAAATATTTGAAAAGTTGAAAAAAGTATTTTAGATACTATTATTGCAGAGATATGATTAAATTGAGCAGTTAAAATAAAATCAATAAAAGTAGAAGGACAATCAAAAACTAAAAAAACAGTGGAAGCTAAAAAAATAATGAAACCTAAAAAAACTGATGAAACTAAAAAAACAGTGAAACCTAAAAAAACTGATGAAACTAAAAAAACAGTGGAAACTAAAAAAATTGATGAAACTAAAAAAACAACAAAAATAAAAAAAACTGAAAAGGTAACGGATTTAGAAACACAAAAATTAAATGAAGCTAAATCTTTTTATAAAAAACATTGAGCTAATTATGAAAAGATAAAGTTAATTCAAGAAGCTTTGATTAAAAAATGAGAAACTTTAGCTAAATATGGTAATGATTGAAAATTTTGAAAAGAAATGTATGATGCAATTATTTCTTTTCAAAAAAAGAATAATATAAAAATAGATTGAAAAGCTTGAAATAAAACATTAAAGGATTTATGATTAATCACAAAACAACAAACAAGTGAAGATTTTTATAAAAATATTTTATTAAAACAAGAAAGCCAAAATATAGATAAAAATGAATTACAAGATAGAAAGTGATTAGACGAATTATATGAAGGAAATAAATTAGAAGAATTATATGAAGAAATAAATTCAAAACTTGATAGAGCTAAAAAAGAAAGTTACTTTATAGATGAAAAAAATTTGAAAAAAAAATGATATAAAGATGAAAGACCTAAAGATAGTAAATAAAAAATACAAAAATAAGTTTTCTAAAAAAATATGAATTATAAAAAAGAGCAATTGCTCTTTTTTTTATAATTCATATAAATTCAAAAATTCTTTCAATGAAATAATTTTTATTCCTAATTCATTTGCTTTTTTAAATTTACTTCAAGAATTATCTCATAAAAGTAAATAATCTGTATTCTTAGTTACTGAAGTAACAAAATATCACCCTACTAACTCTATTTTTTTTATTAATTGATCCCTAGAATATCATTCAAAACTTCAAGTTATACAAACTTTTTTTCAATTAAAAATTGAATTATTTAATATTTCTTTTTTTTCATAATATTCAATATTTAATATATTTATAAGTTCTTTTAATAATATTTTATGAGCATTATTATTAAAATAATTTATTACATTTTTAGCTATTTCTGGTCATACATCTTCTAATTGTTCTAAATCTTCTAAATTATATGAAAAATTAATTAAATCTTGAGAATTTTTAAATAATTTAGATATAGTTTTTGCAGTTTTTTTACCTACTCAAGAAATTCATAAAGCAGTAAGTAAAGTATTAATAGATACTTTTTTAGCTTTTTCTACTGATAAAATTAAATTATTTACTGATTTATTTTGAAATCATTCAAGAAATAATATTTCATCTTTTTTTTCTGAAATTTTAAAAACATCAACTATATTATGAATTATACCTTCATTTAAAAATAACTCTACTTGCTTCTCTCAAAAACCATCTATATTAAATCATTGCTTCCCTACTGCAAATGTTAATTTTTCATGATTTTTAGCTGGACAATCTATTTCATTTGGACAATAATATCTAACCTTATCTTTATCTTTTCTTAATTCAGTTTGGCAACTAGGACAAAATTTTGGAGGACAAATTTTTTCTAAATTATCTCTAGATCATTGTTTTACTACTGATATAATTTTTGGAATTACCTCTCATGCTCTTTTTATAAAAACAGTGTCTCATATTCTAACATCTAAATTTTCAATTTCCTCATAATTATGTAAAGTAGCTCTTTTGACAATTACTCAAGCTATATTTATTGGTTCTAAATTAGCTACTGGTGTAATAGTTCAGGTTTTTCAAACACTATGCTCTATACTTAATACTTTTGTAGTAAGTATTTCAGCTGGGAATTTATATGCAATAGCATATTTTGGATGATGATCTGTTGTTCAAATATATTGCCAAAGCAATATATTATTAACCTTTAATACTAATCAATCTATTTCAAAATCTATAGTTTTTTTTATATTTCAAAATTTTTCTATAGCATCTATTACTTCATTTATTCAATTTAACTTTTTGAAATAACTCGAAATACTAAAACCTAATTTTTCTAAATTATTTATAATATAAAAATAAGTTTTTTCTATTTTAAAATGTTCTATACTATCACTATTTGATAAATAATTAAAATTTAAAAATTTAACAAACTCATCAAAATTAGTTAAATCATAAGCAAAAAATTGTAATTTTCTTTTTTTTGTTAAACTAGAATCTTTAATTCTTAAACTTCAACTCGCAGCATTTCTAGGGTTAGAAAATATTTTAGTTCATTCTTTTTTAGCAATTTCATTAATTTCTTGAAAAACAGAAATAGGCATTACAACCTCTCCCCTAACTTCTAAATAATTTTTATAAGGAATTTTTTTAGGTATATTATCTATTTGCATAACATTTATTGTTACATCTTCTCACTCTAATCAATTTCATCTAGTTATAGCTTGTATAAGTTCTCAATTATCATAAATAAGCTCTATTCATAATCAATCGAATTTAAATTCTAAAGTATATTCTATATTACTTAATTCTTCTTGCTCTTTATCTTTTAAAATATTAAATAATTTGTTTTGATTATCTAACGAATTAATATTTTTTCTTACTCTTTCATCAAAATTATTTAAATCTTCTTCATTATAAGTATTATCTAAACTTATCATGGGTCTAGAATGTTTTACTTTTTTAAAAGTAGATTCTAATATTTCTACTCATACTTTATTTGATAATTTTAAATTAATTCAAAAATTATTTTCTAAAATCTGTAATTTTTTAAATAATTCATCATATTCAAAATCACTTATAACTGGTTCCTCTTTATTATAGTATAAATCACAATGATATTTTATAATTTCTTGTAATTTTTCTACATCTTCAACAGAAAATTCTAAAATATCCATTTTTAAATATTTTTTTGATAGTTCTAACATTTTTTTTTGTTAAAAAATAAATATACATAAATAAATTAACTAATTTAAATAGTTAAAAAGTAATTTTTATTAGCTTTTTAAATATAAATACTAAATATTTCACTTTTTATTAACATTTTTTAAATAACTTATATTTTTGTATAAAAAAATATAACAAAATAGCTAAATTCATATAGTTATTTTATTGTTATATGTATACATTTTTAGTACAAAAACACAAGTTTTTATTATAAAAAAGTTTTTTAACATAAGCTTATAAAGCTTATTTGTAAGCCATTTTCTTGTAATAAAATATATTTTTATAAAAAAAAGTTATTTATTCTTGGTATGTTTACAAAAAAAGTGTTATAATATTTATGTAAGTTACATAAGTACTTACAGCTCCTTAAAATAATTTTTTCTCTGCTAGAATGGTACTTACAAAAATCCAGTAAGTTTAACCTAACAAAAATAAAGCGAAAGCAAACAAAAATAAAAACAAAAAGGTAGTTATAGTTATATTCATTTAGAAATTAATAAAAATTGATTTTTGAATGAATATAACTATCGCCATAAACAAAAAAAAGAATTTGAAAAATAATTCAGAAAAATAAAAATAAAAAAGCATGGTGAATAGCTTTAAAAAAATTACCCAAGCAGGGTTATAAATTAAAAAGTTTAAAACTTTTACTGAAGAACAAGGATTAGATCTTCAAAACCGATCTTTTTTCCCTTATGCATACTTAAAAATTTATTTTTGCATTTGATGAGATAAAAGACAACTATATTAAAAGTACTCGTTACCAAACGAGTTCTTTTTTTTTGTTTCACTTTACAAAAAAAATAATGATTATATTATAGTATAATATAATATAGTATAAAATAATATAAAATTACAAAAATGAAAGAAAAAATAAAAAACCTTTGATTAGCAATTACTAAGTCAAAAAAAATATTACTAATAAACCATATAAGAATGGATATGGATGCATTTTGAAGTTTATCTGCTATGTATGACATATTAAAACAAATATGAAAGAATGTAGCTTGTGTTAATGATGAATTACCATTAAATTCATATGAATTCATTTGATATAATGAAATAATAGATATAAATTTAAATATAAAAGAATTTAATCCAGAATTAATAATAAGTTTTGATGCTGCTAGTATAGAACAATTATGAATGACTTACTCAAAAAATAAAAATATATTTAATAATACAGATTTTTTTGTTATAGATCATCATATAACAAATCCATGATTTTGAAAAATAAATATTATAGATACTAATTATTCATCTACTTGTGAACTTTTATTTGATATATTAACTGAATTAAAATTAGACAAATATATTACACCTAAAATTGCTACTGCTATTTTAGCCTGAATATATACGGATACAAATATTTTTTTTAATTCAAATACAACTAAAAATACTCATATTGTTGCATGAGAATTGATAAAAATATGAGCCGATTTTAGAAAACCTTATTATGAATTTTATAAAAAAAAGACATTCTCATGAGCAAAATTATGGTGAGAAATACTTGCAAATCATATGATAAGTATAGAAAAATGAAAAATAGTATATGCTTTAGTAAGTAATGAAATTTTCAAAAAAACAAATTCAAATGAAAGACAACTAACTTGATTAATATCAGAATTTTTTTCTAATATAGAAGGTGTAGAAATATGCTTTATATCTCATGAATTAGAAAACGGAACAATAAAAACAAGTTTCAGATCAACTGAAAATTATAATGTATCTAAAATATCAGAAAAATTCTGATGATGATGACATAAACAAGCAGCCTGATTTAGTACAAATAAATCATTAAAAGAAATAGAAAAAGATATTTTAAAAGAGATATATAAAAAATTAAAATAATTTTTTTAAATATATTAATTAAAATATTAGAAGTAAAATTAACCTAAAAAACTCAAAATTAAGATTTTAAATATTTTAGTTATTTTTTTATTTTTACAAAAAACATATTAAAATACATTTAAAATTTTGCATAAAGTAAAAAAATATAATATAATTAAGATATATTATATTTTTTTATTTTTAATTATTTTATTATGAAAATAACAGCTCAACATATAATTTATTCTTTAATTACATTTATAGTATTTTTTACCATAACTTTTTTTTATAATAAATATTTAGAAAAAAAATATGTAAATAATAAGAAAACAGAAAATAAATTGGTATTGACCTAAAATCTGT
>DIUG01000013.1 GCA_002422305.1 Patescibacteria group bacterium UBA6164
CACAAAATGTTTTGACATACTACCTATTTTAATTTAACTCTATTTTATATTTTACTTACTTGTTTCTTAATATTATTTCTTAATATTATTTATTTAAAGTAGTATATAATAAAAAAATATGAAAGTATTAATTATAGAAGATAATGAAATATTATCTAGGAACTTAGTGAGATTTTTATGATTAAAAAATATTCAATCTGAAGTTAGTTTTGATTGAGAAGATTGATTATATAAAACTTTGGTAAATTTTTATGATGTTGTAATCTTAGATATAAATTTACCAATAATCGATGGAATAAATGTTTGTAAAAACATTAGAGAAAAGTGAAAAGATGTACCCATAATTATGTTAACCTCTAGATCATCAAAATCAGATATAATAGATTGATTAAATATTTGAGCAGATGATTATTTATCTAAACCATTTGATTATGATGAATTAGTAGCTAGAATTAAAACATTAGCTAGGAGAAATTTAAAAAATAAGTCAAATACAAAAATAATTATGTGAGAATTTGTAATTGATTTAGAAGAAATACAAGTTTATAAATGAAATGAAAAAATAAATTTATCAAATTTAGAATTTAATTTATTTAAATATTTACTTCAAAATAGATGAAAAGTAGTAACTAGACAAAATTTATATGAAAATGTATGGGGAGAATTTGATTGAGATTTAATGTTTAGTAAAACAGTTGATGTTTATATTTGATATCTTAGAAAAAAATTATGAAAAGAAATAATAGAAACGAAAAAATGATTTTGATATATAATTAATTAATATGAAAGAAACTGGATTAAATTATACAAAGAGAAAATTAACAATTATTTTTACATTATTAGTTTTTTGAATAGCAGTTTTATTACAATGAGTTTTTTTTTCTTTTAAATATATTAAATACATAAATACTGAAGAAACTAAATTTATCACTATAACAGAAAATGTAGAAAATAAATTTAACTCTATAAAAGAATTTATTATAAATTACGATGTTTGAAATAGATTATTTAAAATGAGAAAGACAAATTTTTTAAATATTTCTAATCAAGTAAATGATGATTTTGTAAATTTATTAATAATTAATAAAGAAAAAAGAGAATTAGTTTTTAGTAATGTTTTTGATGATTTAAAAATAAGTTTTGTAGAAAATATATTAGACAATAGTCCATATTGAAAAATCGAACAAATAAATTGATACCTTGTAAAAAAGATAAAATTTGTTGATATAGGTACTAGTTATGATGTTTTATTTATTAAAAATTTGAGATATAGTTTTTTGGATTATTTGAGAGATGTTTTTTGATTTATGTGGATAATGTCTTTATTTTCAGTACTATTTTTTTATGTTTGATATAAATTTGTATCAATAAATTTAGAACCTGTTGAAAATAATCTTATAGATATGCAAGATTTTATTCATAATGCTTGACATGAATTAAAAACACCTATATCAATTATATATTCAAATTTACAATTGATAAAAGAAATTAAAAAATATGATGAAGAACTTATAAATGAATGATTAAATGAAATAAATAAACTTAATAATTTGATGGAAAGTTTAATAGAATTATCTAATATATGTTCTTCTGAAAAAACTGAAAAAATAAATTTAGATGATGAAATAGAATCTATATTAAAAGATTTTAAAACTGATTCTGATAAGAAAAATTTAGAAGTAATTTTTCATAAAAAAAGTTCTAAAAAATTAATAATTAATAAGCAATATTTTTATATTTTATTTTCAAATTTATTTTGAAATGCTATAAAATATAGTAATAATTGATGAAAAATAGAAATAATATTAAAAAATGATAGTTTACACTTAAAAGATAATTGAATTTGAATAAGTAAATTAGATATGAATAAAATTTTTGATAGATTTTATGTTTGAGAAAAATCTAGAAATATAGAATGACATGGTATTTGATTATCTCTTGTTAAAAAGATAGCTAATATATATAAATGGAAAATAAAAGTAAAAAGTGAATTATGAAAAGGTAGTGAATTTATTCTATTTTTTTAAGATAAAATAAAAAAGTAATTTTTAAAAATTACTTTTTTATTTTATCTTAAATTATCTTCATGTACACTATTTGCAGCTAAACATCATTCTGCAGCAGACATAATAGTTTGTCTAAATTTATTTGAATTTGTAGTTACATCTCAAGCAGCATAAATTCATTTTATAGAAGTTTCTTGTCTTTTATCTACTATCAAACATCATTCTTCATCTTTTTCAATTGAAAATCAATCTAATAATCAAATATTTGGTATATTTCAGACAGCAACAAATATTCCCTCAGCTTCTATTTCTTTTCAAGATTTAAGTATAACTCAAGTCATTCAAAGAGAATCTCATTTTATTTCTTCTACCTCATCATTTAAAACAAATTCTATATTTGATTTATTTTTAGCATGTTCAACCCAAATATCTTCAGCTCTAAATGTATCTCTTCTATGAACTATATATACTTTCTTACAAATTTCAGATAAATATAAAGCTTCTGTTACTGCCGTATTTCATCCACCTACTAATATTATATCTCTTCATTTAAAAAACATTCAATCACAAGTAGCACAATATGATACTCATTTTCATAAAAATTCAGATTCTCATTTTACTCAAAGTTTTTTATAATTATTTCAAGTTGCAATAATTATATATTTACTTTTAAATATTTTTCAAGATGATGTTTTTATTGTAAATATTGAATTCTCTTTATTTATTTCAGTTACAAACTCATTTAATATTTCTGAACCCGATATTTTAGCATGATTTTTAAAATTTTCCATTATTTCTTTTCATGGAGCAGATAATATTCAAGGATAATTTTCTACTTTATGACTAGTTGCTAATGCTCAACCTAATTGAGCTCAAATAATCAAATTTTTAAGTTTATATCTACTAGCATACATTCAAGCTGGATACCCCGCTGATCATGCACCTATTATTATTACATCATAATCTATATTTTTCATTTTTTATAATTTTAAAATTAATAATGACATATTATAAATAATATAGATTTTGTAAAGAAAAAATATATTAAATGAGAATTATTCTTATTTCAAAAAGTTATTTATAATCATTTTCAATAATTTTTAAAATTTCATTAGTTTTATTTGAATAACTTACTCAAATAAAAGGAATTCAATAAACTTGTGAAAGTATTATAGAATGTAATCTCATAGCTAAACATATATCAAATTCTTTATATATATATTTATTATAAACATCTTCCATAGAACTAATAATTCTTATTTTTTCATTTATTCTTAAAAATTTTTTTAAAAATACATAATCATTAGCATATGAATCTTTTTTATGATAACTATTTGGTAGAAGAATTACTTCTCATCATTTTTCTAGTATATAAGTTATTATTTCATTTATTTTTTTTTCTTCTTCAATTGTATTTTCATATCATTTTTTATTACTCATATATCATTTTCTAAAAGCAATAGCAATTTTTTTTCATTTTAAATCAATATCAATTAAGTCTCTAAAATTAAAATCATATGAACTAACTTTTTTTATTAAATAACTTTTTTGTATATTTCAATTTGTTTCACTAAAAACAGGATCTTTAACTATAGTAGAATTTATTCAAAGATCTTTTAGTAAATTATAACTATAAGAATCTCTTACAGTTACTTCTGTTCATGAAAATATTTTTTTTATTTTATTATAATTAAGATTATCTTTTATATTTAATCATACAGCAAAAAATAAAACTTTTTTTCTTAAAAAATTAAATACCATACTTCTAAAAAGCCATTGATTTAAAGGTTCTCTAGTAGATTGTTTTTCTGAATCATAAATAATACCACCGCCACCTATTACTATTAAATCACTTTTAATTACACATAATAAAAATGTATAAAAATTTCAAATATTTCTTAAAATATTTGAAAAATTTTTTAATCATATAGGAAAATATTCTTTATATATTATATTTGATTTTTTTAAAAAAGGATTTTTAGGATCATAAGAAAATACTATAAATTGTGTATTTTTTCAATATTTGTTTTCTAAAAGTTTTATCTCATTTTTTAATATTAATTCATCTCATAAGTTTTGTGCTCATATAGAAGCGAAAATAGATATAATCATATTAGCTAAATTTAAAATTATTTTATTAATTTATATGATAAATAAAAAATAAAAAAAAGCCAATTTTAAAATAGATTATATTATACTAAAATTACTTTAAAATCTTAGACAAAAGGCTAAAGCCTTCTGTTAACAAGCTGTCAAAAAGGTGGCTTTAGCCCTTTGAAGATTACTAAGTTTTTTAAATCTTTTCAGTATATTTGATTTTTTTTGAACAAATAATATAATCTATTTTAAGTTTATTTATAAATTAATATTAAAATTATGTTATCGAAAGCAAAAGAAGGTATAGAAAAAACTTTAAAACATTTAGAAATAGAGTATTCTAAACTACAATTAGGTAGAGCAAATCCAATAATGGTTGAATGAATAATGGTTGAACAATATGGATCATTACAAAAAATTCAAAATATTGCTGCAGTAAGTAATATGGATTTCCAAACTTTATGTATAAAACCATGGGATAGAAATGTTATTCATTCTATTGCTAAGGCTATAACTGAATCATGATTATGATTAAATCCACAAACTATGGCAGATTCAATAATTATAAAAGTACCTCCTCTTACAGAAGAAAGAAGAAAAGAAGTAGTTAAAGTAGCTAAAAAAATGGCTGACGAAGCTAAGATTTGAATAAGAAATGCTAGAGCAGATTCACTGAAAGTAATTAAAAGTGCAGAAGATAAAAAAGAAATATCAGAAGATCAAAAAAAAGATTTAGAAGGTGATTTACAAAAATTAATTGATGAAGCAAATAAAAAAATAGATGAAAATTTGAAACATAAAGAAATAGATATAATGAAAATGTAGAAAAAATAAAATATGGAAAAATCCATATTTTATTTATATCGAAAAGAAAATTTACTAAGAATTAATTCTTTAATTTTATCTAACCAACTACTATCTTTTGTTTGAGTATATAATAAAGATCATCCTAAAACAATTCATAATACATATTTATTTGTCAAAAAATTTGTAACTCTATAAGCAGGATAAATCATTATTAATAATCATAAAGCCATTGCTAAACTAGCTGTGGTTTTTTCTATGTATTCAGTTGTTTTAGAATCTCCCATTTTCATCCAATCAGGTAAATTACTTCATATAATTCATCTTATCATATTAAATGGTTTTTCTACTTCTTCTCTAACAAATTTATTTCATAATATATTTGCTCACGATTTTAAAAATTTTTTAACTCCTTCTGATAAAAAAGAACCTTCTGAATTAACCTCTATTAATACTTTTTTTATTAAAGATGATCAAAAATTAGTTAAATTAGAATCATCATCGTTATTACTTAAATTATTTGAGAACCAAGTAATAAATGATATTTTTTCTGTATCTCACCAATTTTTTATATCACTATTTCAATTAAGCATTACATAAAGTTTAGATATAGAAACTAAATCAAAACTTCCACTTATGATTTCTTTTATATCAAAATAAATACCTAATTCCTTTTTAATATTATCTAAAGCATCTCAAGCTAATAATTCTTTAGAAAAAGTATCAACTTTTAATAAAGAATCATAAATACCATTCTCTTGATATTCAGGTTTGTCTATATTAAAATCTTTTATTCATCAAACATATTTAGAACGATAAGAATCTTTAATTATGTTAAGTGATTCTCTTGTTTCAACAGGTAAGTTTTTTTCTAATGTTTCCAAATTTTCTAATGATTTTATATTGTCTAATAATTCTCTATCAGATAAAACTCATTTTATTCATTCTATAGACATAGCTCAAGTATATGCTAGTTTTTGTGAAAGTATAACAGTTATTTCTTTCCAAGTAAATACTTTTTTCCAATCAAAGCTTTCTTCTTTTATAGATTTTTCTAATTCATCTATCCTTGATGGAAAACATTTTTTAAAATAATCAGTATTAATTACATATCTTAAATAATCTTTGTTTGACAAAAACGGTGAAATTAAATTAATAGAATCTTCTGATGAAATTTTATAATATAGATTATTGTTTTTAGAATTATCTTGTATATATTTAAAATTTTTATCCTTAATATCTTCTATTACTTTGTTTGGTTCACTTGTATTAAACTCTCCTTTATTCATAAATAATAATAAATAATTTCTAGTAAAAACTAAATTTATAGATTCAGGATCCAATTCTAGTTTTTCTTTATTAAAATCTGGTAATCTTGATTTTAATTTTTCTTCTGCTTCTTCTAATATTCTTTTTCAATGTTCATTAATTCAATCTATTTGACCCTTACCAGCTTCATTAATTCAATCTATTTGAGAATTACCTACATCTACAATTCAATCTATTTGAGAATTACCTACATTTACAAGCCTATTAATCTGATTATCTCAAGCTGTTTTTATAGTATCTAAAGCTATACTTGAATTATTAAAAGCTGAAGTTATTTTATCTATTTCTGTATTAATTCAAAGCATTGATAAAAACATTCATCAAAAAATCTTTTTTATATTATCTTTAGAAAAAAAGTTTTTTATATTATTTTCAACTGGTACTTGATCTTGATTTAATTTTTCATCTAATTTTTGTTTTGCCATAACAGTTAAATCAATTCACATCCATCATAAAATAAAAGATCAAAATCAAACTTTCTCTTTTATAATATTATCTAATTTTAAATAAGATTCTTGTTTAATTTTTTCCAGTTTTTCTGTTTTTTCTAGTTTTTCTTTATTTTTTTCAGCATCTAAAACTGCTTCTTTAAAAGCTTCAAATCTTGCAATAAATGTTTCTTCTGTCTTTTCAATTTTCTCTGCTAATTGATTTAACCTATAATCTGGATTATTTTTTATTTTTTCATATATTTCTTTAAATTTATTATCCTTTTCTATTTCAATTTCTACTTTTTGATATTCATTTTCATTAAAATGTTTTTTTAAAACTTCATTCATATATTTATATTAAATTTTATTAATTTTATTTTATCATATTTTTTAAAACAAAGCAAAAAATATTCAAAAAGATTTGACTATTTTTTTTTATCTATATAATAAGTCTCGCAATAAGAGTTATGCGGCTATCGTCTAGTGGTTAGGACTCGTGGTTTTCATCCACGCAACCGGAGTTCAATTCTCCGTAGCCGTACCATTACTTATTGCATTTTTTTATCGCGGGGTAGAGAAGTGGTATCTCGTCGGGCTCATAACCCGAAGATCACTGGTTCGATTCCAGTCTCCGCAACCAATATAATAAAGTATAAAAACTTACTTAAAAATTTAAGTAAGTTTTTTATTTATATATCCAAGGAGCTATTAAATTAAGTATTACTCAACTTAGAAATAATAAAGCTAATCATATAAGTGTTCATACTATTCTTTTTTTTGCATCTGACTTTATTCATTCATCAATTCATCACATAGAATACATTATACCATTTACTATTATAAATAATACCCCTCATAAAGAAGCAATAAATGTAAAATATTTAATTATATTTCAAAGCATTATAATTACTGATCAAAATCATTTAGCTACAGTGCATTCATATCATCATCATTCTGATTCTGGTAATTTTTCACCACAATTTGCTCAAGGTACTTTTTCTGTTACTTTTACTTTTATACCTTCTGCATATGTATTTCATACAATATTTACATTAAAAAATGATAATATTGAAATGAAAAGTAATATTTTTATTATTATTTTTTTCATATTTTATATTTATTTTATAATTCTAAAAGATCTTTAAAGAATAGACGAGCCATTAATAATATAACAGTAGCTATAAGTGTATTTATTATAATGCTTTTTGCTTTTTTTGTTCTGTCTTCTTCACCATTTGAAGTTATATAATACCATCATGCCATAGTTAAAAAAATTATAGCAACTGGTCAAGCAAAGAATAAAACAAGTCTTTCTATAGTAAAGAATATATTCGCTCAATCACCTATTCTTCAATTGTATACAAAATTTTTCCAAACTCTTATAAAACCTACAAATATTAATCAAACAATAGACCATATAATTTTATTTTTTGATTCAGATACATCTTCTTCTTTTCATCTAGAAAGAATTATTTTTATTCAAGAAAGTACTATTACAAATATTGCAATACCTAATATTAAAGCTTCCAAAAATAAAATTATACCATCATTAAATGTTGTTTGAAAATCACCCCAATTAAAAAATATATTTTGACTTGAATCAGGATTTGTCCAAGTTGTTGTAGATCCACTAATATCTATACCTTTAGGACTGAACATATCATAAATAGATCATGGTATATTTATAAATAACATAGCAACTACTGTATACCGTAATTGTCTTTTGGCTGTACTTAATTCTTCCTCATCACTTCACATAGATATAATCATCTGAATACCTACATATACTAAAAATATTATAAGTAATCAAAAAATAATATTTTTTATACTAGTTAATATACTAATTCATACATCTGATATATCAACAATAACATCACCACTACTATTTAATCCTAAAGAATTATTAGTAATATGATCAATTTCTTTTAAATCAATTGATGCATTTACTATATTAATTAGGTAAAATCATAATAATAATAATAATAATAATATATTAATAATTTTTTTCATATTTTTTATTTTATTAAATTACTACTCCTGATTCTGGAATTAAAAAGAAAGTTAATATTAACCAATTAAAAACTAAAATAAATAATCATATAACTATATATATTATTATATATTTTGCTTTTTTTAATTTGTCTTCATTTCAACCAGAAATAAGAACTAAAAAACCTGCATAAACAACCATTAAAACCACAACTATTCATACAAAAGTATTTACCCAATTAATTATAGTAACTATAATTCAAACTGTTTTACTTAATTGTATAGTTGGATCACAAGTAGCAAATAATGGATCACAATCTCTTTCTCAATAAGTATATCTTACTATTGCACTTGCAAATTTTACTACTACAAATCAAACAATTGCATATAAAACTGAAATCTTTCATGTTTTAGCTTTTTCTTCATCTCAATTTGCTGTAACCATTCTGAAAAATGCATAAATCATAATAGCTAAAAATACAAATGAAGTAGCAGTTTCAAGTAGTCTTATAAAAGGTTCTATAATAATTTCTACAAAATCATTAGCTAATCCTTGTTCTATATTTTCATCAAATAATACAGATATAACTGTATATGATATTTGAGTAATAATTATTCAAACTGATATCCAAATTATTCATTTTTTAAAATTTGTTACTTCTTCATCTGTTTTATTTCATACTAATAATTTTATAACTAGTATTAATAAAAATAATATAGCAATTCCAAAAAAAAGATTTTTTAAATCTTGAGCTATTAATACAAGGGAATTCTTAATTCATCTTTCTCATCATACTCATACTCAAAAATCATCATTTATTTTAAGTCCATCTAAATGTCAATTATTTATAATATTTTCACTTGTAGGTCCTCAAGTTTCTAAATTTGTATTAGCATATGTTATATCCATATAATGGATAAATATAAAACAGAATAATAAAAATATTTTTATTAAATACTTCATTGATTTGAGTTTATTAATTAATATATATATTACATATTAACATAAAAAATAATATAAAACAAAAAAACATACATAAAATGCATGTTTTTTTAAAAAATATATTATTTTGGTGTCAGTAGGTGGAGTTGAACCACCGACCTCAGGGATATGAATCCTGTGCTCTAACCAACTGAGCTACACTGACAAAAATTATAATACTCACAATTTATATTTAAAAATCTTTTTAAGTCAAATTTTTATAATTTTTTTGACTTATGTTAATTAATAAATAAAATACACCTACTTTTCTTTTGAAAAGTAATATATTATATCCTTCCAGATTAAAAAACTGGATAATAACCGTAGGAATAAACATGGCAAACTATGAATTAATGGCTATTGTTGACCCGACTATTTCTGAGATTGAAAGAAATTCATTGATTGCTGAATTAAAGCTAAATCTTGAACAAAATTCTGCTAAAATAGAAAAGGAAGATATTTGGGGTGATAAAAAAATGGCTTATAAGATAAATAAATCTGATAGATGATTCTATATTTTATATGAATTAGATATGGATGGTAAACAAATTAAAGATTTATCTAAAACTATAAACTTAAATAAAAGCATATGGAGATATATGTTTGTTAAAAAAGAAGCTTAATTCTAAACAAAACTTCTAAACTAAAAATATATTTATACTTTATAATTCTTGAAAAAAGATGAGAACAGTTAACAAAGTTATCTTAATTGGTAATATTACAAGAGATCCTTCTATTAAAAATACTGAAAGTAATAAAAAAATTGCTTTATTTACAATAGCTACTAATAGATATTATAAAACTGCTGAAGGTGAACAAAAGTCAGAATCTGAATTTACAAATTGTATCACTTGGGGTAACTTAGCTGAAAGATGTGAACAATTTCTTACTAAAGGTAAATTAGTTTATGCTGAAGGTAGATTAAAAACTAGAGTTATTGATAAAGAAGATTGAACTAAAATATATAAAACGGAAGTCGTTGTATCTAATATAATCTTCTTAAATAAAAAATCAGACTTTGAAGATAATGTAATCGATGAAGCAGATTTTATAGAAGAAGATAAATTCTAATAAAAAACCTATCCCTGTTGGTTTTCTTTATAAAATATAAGAAAAAATCAGGTAATAAATTATCAAGTTATATAAACTTGGTTATAATCCAAAATTTATTATTAACATAAAATATATGTCTAAAACTATATGTCCTCTAGCTGATCAAAATATTGATTATAAAAATGTTGAATTGTTAAAAAAATATATCACTAAATTTGGTAAAATTACTCCTAGATATTATTCATGAGTATCTTTAAAAAATCAAAAAAAATTAGCTAATGCTATTAAAAAAGCTAGAATTATGGCTTTAATCCCATTTGTTAAAAGATTTGATCCAAATTTTGAAGGATAAAACAAAAAAAAATCAATTGTAATTGATTTTTTTTTGTTTTATAAGTATTATCTATTAATTAAATTAATTATTAGTCAATATATTTTAAAATAGGTAGTATGTCAAAACATTTTGTGCATAAAGTTCCAAATGAGGATATTTTGTAAGTAAATCGATAGAAGTTTTTCTATCGATTTTTAGTTTTTGTAAAGGAGTAGATTTTAAATCGGTATTGACCTAAAATCTGT
>DIUG01000054.1 GCA_002422305.1 Patescibacteria group bacterium UBA6164
CAAAATGTTTTGACATACTACCTTATTAGAAGTTATATTTTTAAGTTTTTAATTATCTTTATAAATTAATGACATTACAAGATTTATAAAATCTAAATCACTTTTTCAATTTTCAAAATAAAATCAAAATTCAACTATATCTCATTCTATTTCAAAAATATATCTTAAATTATCATTTGAAACATATGAATATAAATTTAATCATTTGTATTAGTAGGACCTATTATTGGATATTCAAGTGTATAGTTAATTAAATCATTAAATTTTATTTTTAATTTTCTATCAAGTTCTATTCAGCATTCAGGACAATTATGTTTTTCATAATAATCTTTTAAAGCTATTGATCCTCTCGCTATTGATAAACTCCATCAATTAAGTTGATTTACATAAATATAATCTCATTTGATAGAATCATATGAATATAATTTATTTCACATATTTATTATTTTTGAAATATTATTTTTTTTATTTAATAAATATGTGATAATTTGTCAACCTCAGTCACACAATCAAGAACTTACATTAAATAATAGATAAATATCATTTTCTCAAATTATATCTGTTGCAAAATAATATCTATCT
The DNA here is from genome assembly GCA_002422305.1 of Patescibacteria group bacterium UBA6164. Lineage (GTDB taxonomy): Bacteria > Patescibacteriota > Gracilibacteria > BD1-5 > UBA6164 > UBA6164. The sequence goes on from DIUG01000054.1 coordinate 583, forward strand.
TCATAACATTTTAAATAATTAGATTTTTTTAATTTTTCTCAATAAATATTATTATCATTCATATATATAGCTCAATTTACTATACTATATATATTAGTATATCTATTTAAAATCTTATCTAAATCCTTCTCAAAATTATTATCAAGAGAATAAGCTACTTGTTTTAATATACTACTAACTCTTATATTACTTTTATGTTTTAAAGCTAAATTATTAATAGAGCTAATAAGTGTTGTTCTAAATCTTTCTCATCTTTGAGATATAACTTGCTCTACTTTATTTGTTAGAACTTCTACTAATTGTTTATCTTTAGCTGTAAAGTTATAATTTGCTGATACTAAAACTGTTGTAAATAATAGTGCTATAAATGTCACTAATGTTAAAAATGTTTTTTTCATATATTAAAATATAAAAATATAAAATAACTTGAGTTTTAAAGAGTTTTCTTTCTCGTTTTAAAGATTTTTGATAAATACAAGCGATAAATCTTTTAAATCATAAATCAATAATTTTTTAATAGCCCCTCCATTAGCATTATATATTTTTGCCTTTACATAAATATAATTATCATCTACATATCATGATAATATATCATAATCATTAATTTTTTTAGTTTTTGGAAAACTTCATTTTATTGTAATATATAATCATCATTCAGAAAAATATCAATTTTGTAGTCAATATATAAATTGAGATCTATCTTTAGTCCATGTATTCATAGAAACTCATCAAACTATATCTAAAAATACTTTTCCAGTTTTCACATCTACTAATTTACTAGAAGTTCATCAGTAACCTCAAATGGTATATAATATGTAATATCAACTTGGTGAAAATCAAAGAAACTCAGAAAAATCTCTAGCCATTATACAATCTCAATCAGATGGTTTTAATAATATATTATTATATCATTTACACCCTCACTTTTTTATTTCATCTAAATATCTTTTTCTTTCCGTTTCATTATAAACTCAAGGAAGTTCATATTTCTTACCATCAATAGTAATAATGATTTTATCAGTATTTAGTTTATAATCTTTTACTGGAAAATATTCAGCTTTAAAATTTCATTGATTTAAAGAAGAAGTATTTCTACTATAATTTATATTTTCTAAATTTTCTAGTTTTTTAGTAATAGTATTTATTTGAGAAATAGAAAAAAGTTGATTATTATCTTTATCTAAATTATTTAAAATCTTATCTAAATCCTTCTCAAAATTATTATCAAGAGAATAAGCTACTTGTTTTAATATACTACTAACTCTTATATTACTTTTATGTTTTAAAGCTAGATTATTAATAGAGCTAATTAGTGTTGTTCTAAATCTTTCTCATCTTTGAGATATAACTTGCTCTACTTTATTTGTTAGAACTTCTACTAATTGTTTATCTTTAGTAGTAAGGTTATAATTTGCTGATACTAAAACTGTTGTAAATAATAGTACTATAAATGTCACTAATGTTAAAAATGTTTTTTTTATATAATAAAATATAAAAATATAAAATAACTTGAGTTTTAAAGAGTTTTCTTTCTCGTTTTTCATTATAGAGAATTTTTCTTAAATAACTTTTTAAATATTATCTGTATAATTTTTCTCACTTTTCATAAGTGGGAAAAGTACAACATCTCTCAAATTTTCTTGTTCAGTAAGTAATGATACTATTCTATCTATTCACATACCAAAACCTGATTGACAAGGCATACCATATTCCATAGCAAGTACAAAATCATCATCTCATGAAGTAGCTTCTTCATCTCATTTTTCAATAGCTCCAGATTGTGCATTAAAATTATCTTGTTGTATTTTTGGATCTACTAACTCACTATATGCTTTTAATACTTCCCAACCATTTACTAGTAATTGAAATTGTTCTACCATATTCTCATCCATATCAGATTGACGAGCAAGAGGTTGCATTAATTTAGGATAATTATAAATAAAAGTTGGTCATATAATACTTGGTCTTAATACTTTTTTATATATATAATCAATAAGGGTAGGAACCACCATTTTATCCATTCATTCAAAATGAATTCATTTATTTTTTATATCAGCAATCAATCTCTCTTCTTCTCATTCTTTATATGAAGTAATATCTAGTCAAGAAGCTTTATTTACTCATTCTATATAATCTATTCTTTTCCATGGTGTAGTAAAATTCACCATTCTAGGATTTCAATCTTTATCTTTGATCTCTACTTCTTTATTTATATTTAAAGTATTGAAAATATAATCAAACATTTCTTCTGTAAACTTCATATTATCTTCATAATTCCACCATGCTGCATAGTGTTCTATTGCTGTAAATTCTTGCATATGACTAGGATCACTTCATTCATTTCTAAAATTTTTACCTATTTCAAAAACTCTTTCAAATCTACCAACTGTTGCTTTTTTTAATGAAGTTTCAGGAGCAATTCTCAAAAAATAATCTTCATCAAAATCATTATGATGAGTAATAAATGGCTTAGCTGCAGCTCAAGAAGCTGAACTACCTAAAACAGGAGTTTCAATTTCTATAAAATCATTTTTCCAATAAAATTCTCTAACTGCTTTTACAAAATCACTTCTAAATTTAAATCTATTATAACTATCTTCATTCATAATCAAATCAAGATATCTTTGTCTATAAATAGTTTCTTTATCATGTAATCAGTGGAATTTTTCAGGTAATGGTCTAACAGCTTTACTAAGTATTTGAAATTCTTTTACAAATATAGTTAATTCTCCGTGTTTTGTTAAAAATAAATCTCATATTACTCATATAATATCTCATACTTGGCAAAATTTTTCAGCTAATTTAAATGAAGTCTTCTCTTCTCAAGCTAATTCTATACTTTTTACTATTTTTCTACCAGTATTAAAATTTACTTTGTCTTTCATGAAACATATTTGTATATCTCAAGTATGATCTCTCAATTTAGAAAATATAAGTTTTCACATACCTCTGCTTTGAAGTATTCTACCAGCTGTTTTAAATTCTCATACTGAACCATGTTCCATTAAAAAATCCACTTCTTTTAGGTATTTTTCAGAAGTTTCTCTTATTTTATTAATATCTTGTTTTCCTCTATAATTATTTGCATAACAAATAATTCATGCTTCTTTTAAATCTTGTATCTTTTGTTGTCTATCAATAGACTCTTTTGAGTAATCCATTTTATTTTATATTAATTATGTAAATATACTATTTTTATACTTATAAAGCCTAAAAATGCAAGATTTTTATTAAATTTATGACATTTCTCTTTTTTTACTAAATTTTTTTTGTATTAAGAAAAATGAATATTTTTTAGTTCCAAAAATACAATATATAATACTAAAAAAAATTTATGATTTATTCTTATTTATAGACTATAAATACCACATTACTTTTGTCAACACATATATTTTTCATAATTAGCTTTTTTATGATAAAATATTATTAATTATATTTAATTACTTTATAAATGAGAAAAATATATTTTTTAATAATATTATATTATTCGCAAGTAAATCTTAGTTTTGCCAAAACCACAACATTAATTAATCGTGGTGAAATAAATAATAGAAATAATGTAAATAATAAACCTGTGAATTGAAATGAAGAATGATTTTTAGATTCTAGTTTTAATTTATTAATGGATATTTGATTTTATGTATTATACATAATAATAATAATTGTTTGTTTTTATGTATCTTTAAAAATAATTAGATTCTTATTTGAACTTTATTATTCAAAAAATCTTAGATATTTGAAAATTACTGTTCCTAGAGCAGATTCAAAACTAGATAAAGAAAAAGAAACAAAAAAAGATTTTAAAGAAAAAATTTGATCAATGAGTATGTTTTATAAAGCTGTTCATAAATTAGCTGAAGCTTGATTAAAAGATACATTTTTAAATTTTATATTTAAACACTCAAAAATTTCTCTAGAATTGGTTTTTGAAAATAATGAAGTAACTTTTTATATGGTTACATATAAATGATATGTTAATCTAATTTCTCAACATCTTACATCTATTTATACTGATGCTGAAATAATTATGATAGATAAAAAAAATTATATAGATATAAAACCTGAATGATATTCTATGAGATGAGCATCATTAAGTAAAGAAAATGATAATGTTTATCCTATTAGGACTTTTAAATATTTAGAAGATGATCCTATAAATAACTTTACAAATGTATTTTGATGATTATCAAAAGAAGATAAAGCTGTTTATCAAATAGTAATAAAACCAGATTTTAAATTTAATACTATAGCAAAAAAAGCAGCATGATTAGTTTCTAAATGAAAATATAAAAAAAGTAAAAAACATGTTTTTTGAATACTTAGTATATTATGGAACCCTATAGTGGGAATAATACAATGACCTGATAGTATGGTTCAATCAAATAATGCTCCTTGAGCAAGTGAATGAGATGCATATAAAATATTTAATCAAGCAGAAACTGAAGCTCAAAAAATAATGTGAGAAGCCGCTTGACAACCATATTTTACTGCATCTATTAGAATACTTGTAAGTAGTAAAAATCATCAAAGTGCTGAAGATTGAGTACATGCTATTGTAGCAGCATCTTCTATTTTTACAGATGAATACAATAATTCGCTTGATAATCCACAAGTAAAAGAAGATGCTTTAGCTTTTATATTTACACCTCTTAGATATTTTTGATTTAAGTATAAACTTGTATGATTTTTTCAAAAAGTATCATATTTTTCTATAGATGAAGTATCTACATTATATCATCTACCAGATATAAATTACAATAAATCTCCTATTATAAAATGGTTAGAATATAAAAAATTATCAACTCCTCAAAATCTTAAATTTCCAAAAATACCAACTATTTTAGAAGAAAAAGATATTAATTGAAATAGTGTTCAAATTCATAGACATTTATGAGGTTTTCCAGTATTTAAAGATTGAGTTCTTTTAGGTTTTAATGAGTATAGAAATAAAAAAACAGCTGTTTATTTTAATAGAAATGATAGATGAAGGCATCATTATATAATTTGAAAATCATGAGGATGAAAATCAGTATTTATATGATATTTGGCTAGACAAGATTTACGGAATGGTGATTGAATTTGTGTAATTGATCCACATGGAGATTTAGTTGATGATGTACTAGATTTTGCACCAAAAGAAAGAGCAAAAGATATTATAGTATTTGATCCATCAGATACAGATAGGCCAATGTGACTTAATATGCTTGAGGTTATATCTACAGATCCAGAAATAAGAAAAAGGGAAATGGATAGAGCAGCAATGGATGCTACTGAAATATTTATAAAAATATTTGGAGATGAGATTTTTTGACCTAGAATACAACATTATTTTCGTAATGGTTGTTTAACTCTTATGGAAGATATAGAAGATTGATGAACTCTCATAGATGTACCTAGACTTTTTGTAGATGATGCTTTTATGAAATATAAAACATCAAAAATAAAAAATCCTGTAGTAAAATCTTTTTGGGATCATGAATATGCAAATACATGAGATAGAGAAAAACAAGAAATGATTCCTTATTTCAGTTCAAAATTCTGACCTTTTATTACAAATACTACTATTAGAAATATTATATGACAACCAAAATCTGCTTTTAATATAAGAGAAATAATGGATAATAGAAAAGTATTATTAATAAATTTATCAAAAGGTAAAATTTGAGCATTAAATGCACAATTATTATGATTAATTTTTGTTTCAAAAGTAAATATGGCTGCAATGAGTAGGGCTGATATACCTCAAGAAGAAAGAAAAGATTTTTATATGTATGTAGATGAGTTTCAAAATTTTGCTACTGAAACTTTTTGAGAAATATTATCAGAAGCTAGAAAATATCACTTAGCTTTGATTATGGCTCATCAATTTATTGCTCAAATATGATGAAGTGGAGCTAAAAAATGAGATAAACCATCTATTAAAGATGCAGTATTTGGTAATGCCTGAACTATTATGAGTTTTAAGGTTGGTGCTGATGATGCTGAATATATGGAAAAAGAATATGCTCCTTTATTATCACAACAAGATATTATATGAATAGCAAATTTTACAGCTTATTGTAAATTAAATATAGATAATGCTACAACTAGACCTTTTGATATAAAAACATTATGGGATAATAACTATCAAAATAAAAAAATAGCAGAAATAATAAAAGAATATTCTAGAAAAAAATATGGTAGAAAGAAAAAATATGTAGATATGGAAATAGAAGCTAGACTTTGAATAAGTCCTGAATAAATAAAAAATAATATCTACCTTTACAAATAAAATTTTAATATTAAAATTTTATTAATTAAACTATAATTTATTTACATAAGTAATAAATATAAAATGAATAAAAAAAAATTAATAATACTTTCCTTAATATTATTTATTATATTAACTTCAGTAGTTATATATATAATAAAAATACAAACTGTAGATGGAAATAAAAATATAAATAAATGAAATATTATTTTAAATGATGATTTAGATTATACTGAAAAAGAAACTAAAGAAGAAATTTTTATAGATAAAAAAGACAAAATAAATGATTTAAGAAAGAAAATGGCATTAAAATGATTAATATTAAAATGAGATATTAGTTTACAAAAATGAGATTATACTTCTGCTTTAGTAAAATATAAACAAATAAACAAGGAAATACCAAATGATAAAAGTATTATACTTAAATTATGAGATATAAATTATATATTAAAAAAATTTGATAATGCATATATGTATTATTCTCAAATAAAAGATTATGACAAAATAGATAAAAATAAAATAGCTAAAACATTAATTTTTTCATCGGGTTTAAATAATGAAAAAATTAATTATATAAATAATGAATTATTAACACTTTGATTAGATAAAGAAGAATTATTTTATTATAAAACTAGTTTAATTTGTGTTATGGATTTTGGTCAATGTAGAAAAGATTTTCATGATTATTTTGATATTGTAAAAAAACAAGAAAATAATACTTGAACTTGAGAAAATCAAACTGAAATAAAATTTAAAGATTTAATTAAATTGCAAAAAGCAATTGAAAATTATGAAAATTTTCAATTAGATGATTTAAATTATAAATGAGCATTAATGGCTTGAGCTTTTTTTGAAAATTGATTATATCCTATTGCTATTGAAACTTCAAAAAATATATTGAAAGAAAAAAATGATTACAAACCATTAATAAAGATAATAGCAAAAAGTTATTATGAATTATGAGATTATATTCAAGCTAAATTATATTTAATAGAATATTCTAATTTAGTTAAAAATGATAAAGAAATAAGTTTTTTTCTTTGAGTAGTTTATGAAAAATTAAATGAATATATTTTAAGTACTATTCATTTTAATAATGCTATTAAAAATTGATATGGTGATACTTTAGATTTATATAAAAGAATTATATATAATTATTATGAATTAGGTGATATAGATAAAATGCTTGAAACATTTAAATTAATAATAAAAGAACATAAAGATAAACTAACAATAAATGATTATAATTTAGCTATTTATTATAACATAATAAATAATAAAATAAAAGATGCAAAAGAATATACAAATGAAGCAATAAAAAAATATCCTGAAACAGAAATATTTAATTGATATATGTGATGGATATTAATGGATGAAATAAATAGAAAAATAAATAAAAAATCAATTAATTCTATATTTTCAAATAATGATAATGAAAATAATAAAAAAATATTAGTAAATAATTATATTGAAGCTGAAAAATATATAGATAAATGACTTGAAATAAATGATAAAAATCCTATGCTTAATTTTATAAAATGAAAATTAGAGGTAAATAAATGAGAACCTAAAAAAGCTTTTTTATTTTTTGTAAAAACAAATTCACTAGATTCTAATTGAGATTTTTGACAAATGGCTAGAGAAGAAATAAAAAATATGGAAAATAAAAATTAAAAAGGATTATAAAATAAAATAAAATAAAATTATGAGTATTGAAAATAATAATAATTCTTGAACTTTAGATAAAAAAAAGTTATTAGATGACTTGGTTATTAATATAGTAAGAAAATTTTGAATAGAAAAAAGTAAGGTTATAGAATTAATAAATAAAGAAACAATTTTATGATTAGATTGATTAAAAAAAGAATTAATTAATCAAAATAATAAACTAGATAATTCTGATTTAGAAAAATTGTTTTTTACGATAAATTGAGCCCATGAATTAATAAAAAATTATTCTAAAATAGAAATAAAGACTCTTAAAGAAGATGTTGAAAAAATTATAAATATAGAAGATTTTAAAAATAGATTAGAAGAATATTTACCAGCAAATTTATTACAAAAAGCAAAAAATCCTAATAATATACATGAACATATTTTAGGATTTGCATTATGAAGTACCAATTCTATTTTAACAACAATAGAGTATTTATATAAAATATGAAAATGAATAATTCAAACACCATATCATATATATATGATATTATTATGAAAAGCAAAAACTGATAGTTTTAATAATATATAATTTTAGTTATATAATTTACTACCAACTCTAACTATATCTATTCATTTTTCTAAAGCAATTTCATAATCTATTGATGTTCAAGCTGATATAAATCAATTTGGTAAATATTTATTTCTAAGTTTAATTAATAAATCAAATTCTGCTTCTTTTTCTTTTCTAGTGAATTCTGACTTTCAAATAGCTGAAAATCAAATAAGAGATACACTTTCCATATCTCAGATTATTTCTAAATATTCTGGGATTTTTTCTATTGAAATTCAAGCTTTTTTTGTATTATCAATATTTATTTGTAAAAATATTTGAATCCAGTTTCATGATTTATTGCATATGTCTTCAATTTTTTTTATATGTTTTATATCATCTATACTATGAATAAAAGAAGAAAATTTTATAATGTCTTTTATTTGTTTTGATTGAATATTTCAGATAAAATGAACTTTATTTCTATCAATATTTTTTTCTATCAATGCCTCTATTCTATTTTCTCATATTCCTTCAAAAATATCCATATAATCAGTTTCTAATTTATTAATAATTTCCAATGTAGCATCTTTGTCAAAATATTTAGTCACTCATAATAATTTAGATTTTGTTCATCTAAATTCTTCTAATAATTTTTTATTTAATTCCATAATTATTTTTTATATAAATTTAAAATATATTTAATTTTTAATTAAAAGATCATTTTATTTCCATTGTCTTTTAACCATTTTTTATGAATTTTATAATCTCAAGGATAAAGTCATTTCATCATTTCTTCTACAAGTTTCCAAAAATTTTTAGAATGATTCATCTCTTTTAAATGAGCTAATTCATGAACTATTACATAATCAATGGTTTTTATAGGAGCCATTATTAATCTATATGAAAAACTTATATTTTTATTACTACTACAACTTCACCATCTAGTTTTTGCACTACTTATTGTAAGTTTATTAAATTTTAATTCATATTTTCAAGATATAAAATTTATTCTATTTTTTATATAAAACATTGCTTCTTTTTTATAAAAATTTGTAAATAAAAGAGAAGTATTTTTTTTATGTTTTTTATTTAAATAAAATGTTTTTCAATTAAATTCAATAATATTTGATTCTCAAGAAAATTTTAGTTCATATTCTTCTCAAAAATACATAAATTTTTCTCAATCTACATATTTTTTCATTCTATCTAAAACTAATTGTTTTTTTTTTTCTACCCAAGTTTTATTTTTATTAATAAATTCATCTATTTTTTCCTTTGATACAAATAAAGGAGCTTTAACAATTAATTCTCAAGCTTCATCTATTTTCATAGAAATTGTTTTTCTAATTGATTTTATTATTTTCATTTTCATTTATATTTATTGTAAAATCATTTTTGAAGCATTTATTATATGCTTAAATCTATCTGTTTGTAAATGTATTCATCAAAAATACCTACTTACTACAACTATAGAATTTATGTAATTTTCTCTTTGTAATTCTCTAAGTATACATAATCAAGCTCATTTCTCTCAATCATCATTTTTTCATTCTAATATACTACCATTTTCTAATTTTATTCTATATGCATAACTATTATGTGTAGCTTTTTTAAAAGGTTTTTCTTTTATTAAATTATTTAAAAATATATTTATATCTTCTTTTGAATTAACTATTCCTCAAGCAGGTGTAAAAATAGATCATCTATCTTTTATAGCATCTAAAAAAACTTTTTTATTTTCTAAAAAAGTTTTTGTTCATCAAAAATCAAGTGATAAATTATTAGTCATAAAAATTATTTATAAATAAAGTTTAGAATATTTTTTTATAAATCATTATTTCAAGCTCAAAGTTCTAATTTTTCTGCTCATGGTAATGCTTGTCACATTAATGATTCTAATTCTCAATATATTCATGTAATAGCATAAGTTGCTCTTTCTAAATCTTTTTCTCTTTTTTTCCAATTTTTTTCCATAGCTCTTCTTTCAGAATCAATTCAATTTTTTAATTCTGAAAATACATCAACCATCATTAAGATTTTTGATCAAAATTCCTCACTTCATAAATATTTATATAACATTTCCATTTTTAAATCTTTTCATTCTAATGATTTTTCTGTTTTATTAATTTGTATTAATTTATCTCTAAGCATAGCTGCTACTGGAATAGCAAATTTTGGTAAACAAATCATTACATCTTCTATCATTCAAAAATTTTCTATTTCTTTTGGTAATGTATTAGTTATAAGAATAGATATATTTCATTTTGCTTTCAATTTATCTTCTTTAAGTTTCAAAATCCATTTATTATCAAAAGATTTTGTATTTTTACTTTCCCAAACAATAATTCAAGCAATTTGTCATAAATTATTTTTTACTATTTGTATTAAATCTGCTCATCTTATACCAGTTGCTACATCTTCAATATTATCAATAGGAAAAGCTAGATTTAAAGTGTTTTTTAAATCATCTTCTTGAATATCTCATTGAATTTGTTGACTTCATTGTTCCGATTTTCTTTTTAATTCATCAATAGTTTTTTTCATTTGTTCTTGTTGTTTCATCATTTCCATTTCTTTTTTTCTATTTTCTTCTTGAATTTCTTTCATTTTTTCTTCTAATTCTTTTCTAGAATTAGATATAAATTTTTCTTCTAAATCTCATTCTATTTTTTTTCTTTCATTTATAAGTTTTTTTTCCATTTCTAGTTCAAAATTTTTTTCTTTATCTTCTAATTCTCTTTGTTTTTTCATAAATTCAAGTTCAATTACTTTTGCTTGTTGTTGTTGTTGTTCAGATTTTTCTAATCTTTCTTTCATATCATTCATTTCTAGAGCTACTTTTTTTCTTTCTTCTTCAGCTTTTTTTTCTGCATATTCTTGAGCTTTTTTTCTCATATCAATAGTTTTTTCTTCTATTTCTTTTTCAGATTGCAGTTTTTGTTTTTCTAATTCATTTTCAAATTGTAATTTTAATTTTTCTTGTTCTTGTTTCAATTTAATCTCCTGATCTTTTAATTTTTCACTATACTTTTTATCAGCTAATTGATCTAAATCTATTTCTATATTACAATTTGGACAAACTATTTTTTGAGACATATTTTTATAATTAAATTAATATATATAATTATATTTTAACTAAAACTTAATTTAAAGCAAAAAAATATAACTCTTTTCTTTTCAATAGGACGATAGTAAAAAAATGTATTATACTTTCTACGGGAAAAAAATGAAATATAGTTGACTTATTATAAAAATAGTTATAGTATAATCATACATTTGTATAAAAACCTTTTTTGGAGTTATGTTATGTTAATAAAATTAGATACTAACGAGTTAAACAGAGTTTTGCCTACAATAGGTACTAAGATTATGGACTATAATTTATTTTGTATGTTTATATCTATATTGTCTGCAATACTTGGACTAAAAGAAGTGAATAATACTTTTTTTATTGCTGCAATAATTTTGCTTTCTTTACAATTTTTTATTGGAATATTTGGATTATTAATTAATACCAAATATTTCCAATAATAAAATTTTAATTATTATTAGTTTTAATAATAAAGATTAATTAAATTATTAAAATTTAATAATAATTAGACAAATAAAAATAGTTACTTAAATAATTAAGTAACTATTTTTTGATTTAAAAATTATAATAT
>DIUG01000036.1 GCA_002422305.1 Patescibacteria group bacterium UBA6164
AAAATGTTTTGACATACTACCATATTAAATAAAAATACAATTAAATTTTATTTTTATTTAATAATATGTTATTATTACGATAATAATAATTAAATAAAAAAAAATGCTTGAAAAAGAAGTTAAAATTCTCGAAATAAATGTTATTGAAATACAACAAAAACTAGAAAAATTATGAGCTAAAAAAACTTTTGAATGATTTATACATGATTTATATTATGATTTTCAAGATGATGATAAAAATGAATTGAAAATGGATATAAATAAAAGGCTTTTTAGGGTTAGGCAAAAATGAGATATTCATATATATACTATAAAAAGAAAAAGAAATAAAAAAAGTGAATGATGAGAAAAATGAGTAAAAATTGCTGATGAGTGAGAAAGTCAAATAACTGATGTAGTAAGTTTTAAAAAAGTGCTAAAAAAATATTGAATGAAAGAAACTAGAGAAAAGAAAAAATATAGAATAAGTTATTTATTAGATTGATGTGAATTTGATATAGATGATTATTATCTTTGAGATAATAAAAATATTATTCCACCTCTTCTTGAAATAGAAGCAGGTACTTTAAAAGAGATAAATCATTGGATAAGTAAATTAGAATTAAAATGATATAAAATAGAAAAATGGTGATCTAGAAAATTATTTAAATATTATTGAGTAGAATATAGTTTGTTATAAAAAAAGGTAGAAAATATTCTACCTTTCCCATTCATAGTCTTTTGCCCATTTATAAATAATAGGATTATCTTTAACACTATCCTCTCATTTAACTACTTTCCAATCTTTATCTTTTTCAAATATAGCTAATACTATACATGAAATTGTATTTTGAGCATTATTACATTTTAATAATGCTCTGTAAAGAAAATGACCATCTTCAAAATCTACATAAACATCACTGGGAGATATAAAACCATATCAGTCAGCAAACCATTTACCATTTGCGGGTTTTTTTTCTGAAAAATCATTAATTATTTCAGTTATATTTAAATCTATATAATTAATTACATTTTCGTATGTTAAATTATTTTCACTTTCTTCACTACAATCAGACAACATGTCTTTTGGAAAAACATACATTGAAAGTTCACAAGAAATTTGTCAGTTTCAATCATGAACAATTTGCCATTTATTATTTATTTTAGTTGCTAAAAATATTCAACCGGGTGTATCATTTTCAAAAATAACACTTCAACGAGCATGATTTTGAGTTTCACTATTTATTCTTACTGTTAAAGTTTTTGAATATTTAGGATATTTTTCTATAAAAAGTTGTTTTAATATATTACTTGTTGATTCTCCAGATTTAGTATTAGATTCATATATTGTAAAGTCTACTTTATTACTTACTTTTCACCAAGGCATTACATATATTTTGTATTTTCCAGGGGATAAATTTAGCCAATCTTCACATTGTAATCAACTATATGAGGTATCATTTTGACAAATAGATGCTTCTAAACTGATTTTTAAAATTTTAGATGTAGATCATTTTTCTCAATAAAGTATACCTTTTACACCCTGTTCATTTTCAATCCATGCATTTTTCTCTCATTCAAAACCAGAAAAATTACAACCTGTTATTTCAAGTTTTGTTTCTAATGTTCATGTATAAGCTGAAATAGAAGTAATTATAGGTACTCATTCATCTTCGTCAACACATGTAGTTGGTATAACTTTTGTAGGTGGAATAATATTATTGTTTTTTTCATTTTTACATCAAAATAATAATATTGTAATTATAGCAATAGAAATAATTGTGATTATTTTTTTCATAATAATATTATTAGAAATTAATATTGAATAAACTGTATTTATTAATTATTGGCTTTTATAAAAATAAGAAACTAATTAGCTTTTTGTTATTTTATCTGCTATAAAGAAAGATTTTAGTTTTTTACACAACACTAATTATTTCCATAATAGGTATTTCAATTCCATTTTTTTGGATATCATTAATTGCAACTAGTTTTTGTCAAACTTTAATTAAACCTTTGTTTTTAAGCTCATTTATTGCAATTTCAAGAGTTTCAGTGTAATTATCTTTATTCCATCAACTCAGGTAATAAGGTTTTACTGCATACAATAGGTTCATTGTTCTAACTGATTTTTCGTTGTTTGTAAATGAGAAAATATCCATATTTGGTCTAAAAGCAGCAGCTAATTTAGCAAGTAATCATGTTTTTGTAAGTATTATTATAGCTTTTGTTTTTAGTTCTTCTCATATAAATACAGCACTTCTAATTAATGCTTTTTTTTCTATATCTCTTTTAGATAATCAATCATTTGGAAAATTTCCATGATTATGTTTTATATTTTTTTCAGCTTCTTTAATTATTTTTGTCATCATTTCAACACTTTCGATTGGAAATTTTCACATAGCAGTTTCTCAAGAAAGCATCAAACTATCAGCTCATTGTAAAACAGAATTAAATACATCAGAACTTTCAGCTCTGGTTGGAAAAGGATTTTCAATCATAGTTTCAAGTAGGTGAGTAGCAGTAATAACAAATTTTCATTTTGCTATACATTTTTCTACTATCATTTTTTGGAAAACCGCAAGTTTTTCAATAGGTACTTCTATTCATAAATCTCATCTAGCTACCATAACTCAATCGGATTCTTTGATTATTGAGTCTATATTTTCTATTCATTCTTCATTTTCTACTTTTGAAATTATTTTCATAGTAGTACAATTATGTTTTTTAAATAATTCTCTTATTTCTAAAACATTTTCACCACTTCTTATGAAACTTGCAGCTATAAAATCAAAATTATTTTTAATTGCAAAAGTTATATCAGATATATCTTTTGTAGTAATTCAAGGCAGATTCAATTTTACTCATGGTAAATTTATATGTCTTCTATTTCAAACAACTCATCAATTTAGAGCTTTTACTTTTACACTTTTTTCTTTTTTTTCTATAACTTTTAGATTTAATAATCAAGAATCAACGATTATAATTTTACCAACTTTTATATCTTGTGCAAGGTATGGATAATCACAAAATAAGTTAAGTCAAGTTAATTTATGATTTTCATCAGTGTATAGTTCAAAAATATCTCATTTTTTATATATATTTTTCGTTTCTAAATCTCAAGTTCTTATTTCTGGTCATTTTGTATCAAGTAATAAACTAAGGTTTGTTTCTCATGATGCATTTAGTTTGTTTATTAAGTTGACAGTTTTTAAAACATCTTCTTGTTTTGCATGAGAAAAGTTAAATCTTATTACATTTATTCAAGATTTATATAATTTTTTTAGTTTTTTTTCACTATTTGTAGCTGGTCAAACCGTAGCTATAATTTTAGTTCTTTTCATATTTTATTTTTTTACTTCTCTTTCTATTATTTGTAAAGATTTAAAAAATCACTCTAAGTTTAATCAAGATTTTCTAAGTCATTTATATTTTTGTAATTTTTTAAATAATTCATTTTCCAAATTATTATTTTCATCTAATATATCACTTCAATAAGATTCTTTAAAAAATTTAGCATTTTCATTTTGATGATCTCAAGCACTTCATGGAAGAGGTATAATGATTGAATGAATCCCAAACATATTTAATTCCCATAAAGTAGTAGCTCATCATCTAGTTATAGCTATATCAGTATTTTTCATTATTTCACCTAATCTTTTTTGTGTTAAAAAATCATGAACAAGTATGTTTGAAAATTGTTTAAAATCTTCTCTAAAATGCATATTTTTTTCTCATAAAACTATTTGAAAATCTATATCTATTAAATTTGGAAGTATTTTTAGTAAAGTTTCAAATATTTTTCTAGATCATTGACTTCAAGCTATAACTAAAACAGATAAGTTTCTATTTACTCATAATGAAATATCTTTTATTTCATCAAGTAATTCAGGATTAATTATTTGTCATGATAAGAAAAATTTCAAATTATCTATTTTATTATTTGGAAAAGTATAAAAAACTTTTGTAGCAACTAATCATATTAATTTATTTGCTATTCAAGATACGGAATCAGATTCATGAATATATATTTTTTTTCTTAATATAAAAGCAGCTAAACATAATGGTATTGCAACATATCATCATTTAGAAAAAACTATATCTATCTTATATTTTAATATATATTTTATTCAAAAGAAAATTCAAGTTAAATTTTTAAGTGGTTCATAAAAATTTTTTATATCAAAATATCTTCTAATTTTTCATGCTGGAATATCTAAAAATTTTATTTTGTGAGTTCTAGATATTTCTTCTTCTAAAGAACCTTCTTCTCAAACCCAAATAAATTCATATTCATTTTCATTTCATAAATAGTTATAAATAGAAATCAAAGGGAATATATGTCATCAAGTAGAACCTCAAGTTAATGCTATAACAGTTTTTTTTATTTCTTTTAAGTGTGGCATTTTTAAAAAATTAGAATTTATTTAAGTTTAATTATATATTTTTACTTAAAAAGTAAATACATTTATTTTTATAATTTTATATATCACATTGTTTTGATAATAAATTTATTAATTTTATGTATTATTTTTATTTTTGTTATATATTTATATGTTATATAACTTGAAAAAAATCAAACAAAAGATCATGCTATAATATCCATAGGCCAATGTACTCATACAATAATTCTTGATAAAATCATAATAATTACAAAAGGTAAGAAATATAATCAAGTTTTTTTAAATCATCAGTAAAATAAACTTGTTAGAAAAGCAACTGCAACAGTGGCATGATCAGAAGGAAATGAGGCATCAGGTATATGATCTAAAAGTAAAAGTCATACTCATTTTATAGCTTCTTCTGGTCTTTCTATATTAACAATTTGTTGTATTCATAAACTTATAGTTATTCAAATTATTACTGAATAAAATATGTATAGTAAATTTTCTTTTTCTACTAAATTTTTTATTCATTTTGTTTTAGTTGTTATAATTGTATTTTTTTTGTATGTATAATAGATCCATAAACTTATTAAGAAAATAGGTAAAAAAAATATAGGAGTATCAGCAAAAAATCAAACAATTATTTTAATTGT
This sequence comes from Patescibacteria group bacterium UBA6164, assembly GCA_002422305.1. Taxonomy (GTDB): domain Bacteria; phylum Patescibacteriota; class Gracilibacteria; order BD1-5; family UBA6164; genus UBA6164. Next base: position 5,018 of record DIUG01000036.1, read on the forward strand.
ATCATATTTTGTTAGTCAATTTAGATATAATAACAATTCTTTATTTATGTTTTGTAACATTAATTAGTTAATTATGATGTAAAAATGTAACTATATTTTATAATTATAATTTAAAAAGTAAAAAAAATTTTTATTTTTTTAAAAAATATCATATAATGAAAGTCTACTATATTTAAATTAATAATTTTATAATAAAATACGATGTCTCAATATAAAGATGAAATAGAAAAGATACAAGAAAAAACCAGTGATTTATTCCCTGAAGACCATAAATATTTAACATTTTTAAAAAAAGTTTTCCGTCATGAATTTCGTAAAAATTGATTTAGAAGAATATCTACAGATATAATTGAAAATTGATTTTTTAGAGATAATTCTGAAATATGAATAATGAAAGCATATCTAAATAATAATATTTCCGATGAAATACAACCTTTATATTATTATTATATAGATCATTTTTTAAATAATGATATACAAGAAGAAAGAATATGAGCAGAAATAATTTGAGAAAATGATCCTATATTAGATGCTATTTCTATATATCTCGTTTTTACAGTATTAAATAAAATTTGATTAAAATGAACTTTTAATATAAATATAAATTCTATTTGAACAGAAAAAGAAATACTTAAATATTCTGAAGAATTACAAAATTTTTATGATAATAAAAAGCATTTATTATCTGATGAATCATTAATTTTACTAGAACAAAATCCTTTATTATTACTTTCTAGTGTTTATGAAGATGAGAAAATATTAGCAAAACAAGCACCTAGTATAGTTAAATTTCTTAAAAAAGATTCAAAAAAACATTATCTAAAATTAAAAGAATATTTAGAACTTTTAAATGTTCCATATAATGAAGATTTTACTATTATGTCTTGAAAAAAATATTGTTCTAATTCTATTTGGGAATTTAAAAGTAATTCAAATGATTTGATTTGAAAGGGGAGTAGATATAATAATTTAGCAAAAACTTTAGGTAGTGCAAAAGATATTCCTGCTACTTGATTTCATATTAATGCACTTATTATAATTGAAATGTTAAAGGAAAAAAATATAAAAATAAAAAATAAAGATGAAATTGATTTGTTTTTTGTACAACTTTGAGATGAAGCAAAATCTATTATTTTACCACTATCAATAAAATCAAGAGAAGCATGAATAAATACAGTTGTTTCTCTTTGAACTCCATCTATGAAAGAACAAATGTTAAAAGCTAATAGATCTTGAGCGAAATATGTTGTAATTGTGTGATTAATGGAAGCTAGAAATTGACTTTTTCAAGTTAGAAATACTATATTATGAACACAAGAAGAAGTACATAAAGATGATTTAATTTGATATATTATTTGAAAAATAGGTACTGAAAAATTAGATTTTTATTGTCCTGTAAAGGATTTAATTACTGAATAATTTATGTGGTTTGTATATATACTTTTATGTTCAGATAATACTTTTTATACTGGTATTACAAATGATATTGAAAGAAGGATTAATGAGCATAATAATTCAAATAAATCAGCAAAATATACTAGAATAAGAAGGCCAGTCAAATTAATATATTCAAAAATTTTTGATACAAAAAGTGAGGCATGTATTGAGGAATATAGAATAAAACAACTTACAAGAAAACAAAAAGAATATTTAATAATAAATTGTGATAAAAACTTAAAAAAATAATACTTAAAGGATTTTTTTGTTCTAACGAAAAAAAATAAAAATATTTGTAATATTCTAAAAATTATTATATAATAATAATACATTACTATTATCAACATCGATAATAATGTATTTTATATTTAATAATCTACGAAAAGATTATGAAGAAAAGAGAAAATATGCTTAATTGAAATAAAAAAGCCTTTACATTAGTAGAATTAATAGTGGTAATAACAATATTAGCAATACTATGAACAATAGCCTTTATAGCAATGCAATGATATAGTAAACAATCAAGAGATAGTGCTAGAGTAAGTGATATGTCAAAAATAAGAACAGGATTAGAATTATTTATGCTAGATGGCTGAAAATATCCAATACCTACATGATGAACAGAAGTTACATATATTTGATCAATGGTTTGGACACAAGGA